>CALVMA010000096.1 GCA_944341655.1 uncultured Clostridia bacterium
AAAAGTTTGAGCGCCCGCTTTTTTCCGTCCGCGGACAGGAGCGATTCGTCGCACTCTCCGCCCGCACATTTTTTCAAAACTTCCAGCGTGGAGCCGCTCACGCCCGCACCCCTTGCGCAGTCCGGGCAATAAAAGCAACCGCCCGCAACGTCAAAAAACACTTTCCCCGAAAGGACGGCGCCGCATTCGGCGCAAGCCGAAAGATCCAGCATGTAGCCGGACAGTTCCAGCAATTTGATAAAAAAACCGATCAGGACGAGCGATTCGTCCCCTTCGCACATTTCCCTTAGGGCGTTCACGGCGCGAAGAAAAAGCTCTTCGTTGACGATGCCTTCGGGCAAGACGGCGTCGCACAGCCCCGCGAGCGAAGCCGCCGCGTAAAACTTGCCGATATCTTCGCGCAGGCCGTAAAACCCGTCCGTGCACGATGCCGAGATCATTGTGCAGCGGTCGCCTTTGCAGGCGAGCACGTACTCCGCAAAACAAAACGGCTGGGCGGCGAAACGCAGTTTCGCCGCCGCCTTGCGCACGCCCTTCGCCGCCGCCGATATCTTTCCGTTTTGCAGGGAAAACAGCGTCAGCATCCTGTCGCTTTCCCCGTAATCCGCCGTGCGAAGCACCAGCGCATCCACTTTCTGTTCCATACGCACCCGCTCTTTGCGGGGCGCCCGTCATTTTTTCAGCTGTTTGTACAGCATGTAATAAGAAAGGCTCCCCGTACGCTCAAACATTTTCCAGGCGATCTCCGCCGTTTCGTCGTCTTTGATAAACCGCGCCATCCTGTCCCCTCCGCTATCAGTATGTGCCGCAAGTTCGGATTCGTTGCGCGGAAATTTTTACTAATCCGTTCAGTCGCGTTCCAGCAGTTCTCCGTGGAATGTTTCGTAATCCGTCCTGTTTTCGCGGATAAAACGGATCGCCGACGAAGGGTGCATGTTCAGCCTGCCCGTCAATAAATAGGCGATGTCGTACCCCCAGACCACGCCCGCATCGCGCAGAGGCAGCATGTGATCCGTGATAAAGCGCAGCACCGGCTCGATGTGGAATTTCGGGTTTTTCAAAAAGCCGAGCAGCAGTTCGGAAGAACAGTTTCCCGCACCCCTGCCCATGCCGTTGACGGTCGCGTCCAGATAGGACGCTCCCCAGCTCGCCGCCTCGATCGTGTTGCCGAACGCCAGCTGCTGGTTGTTGTGCGCGTGTACGCCGATGATCTTCTTGTATTTTTCGCCCGCTTCCAGATAGCGCAGGGTGAGTTTTGCCACCTGTTCGGGATACAAAGAGCCGTAGCTGTCTACGAGATAGATCACGTCCACGGGGCTCTTCCCGAGCATTTCCAACGCGTCGTCGATCTCCTCGTCTTTGGCTTTCGACACCGCCATCACGTTTGCACAGGTCTCATAGCCCTGCTTTTTGCAATGCTCGATCATCTGGATCGCCGCGGGTATCTCGTTGATATAGCAAGCGACGCGCACCATGTCGATGACGCTCTCCTTTTTCGGTCCGATGTCCTTTTTGAAATCCGTCCTGCCCACGTCCGCCATCACCGAAAGTTTCATGTCCGACTTGTTCTCGCCCACGATCGCGCGGACGTCCTTTTCGTCGCAAAATTTGTATTTTCCGAATTTGGTAGGATCGAAAAGCGCCCTGGACGCCTTGTACCCCATTTCCATATAATCGACGCCCGCCGCGATGTTCATCTTATACAGCGCTTTCGCAAAATCGTCGGTAAATTCAAAATTGTTGCACAATCCCCCGTCCCGCAGCGTTGCGTCCAACACCTTGATGTCGGGACGAAAGGATAAAAGAGATCCTTTCCTCTGTACCTGTGCCATAACAAACCTCCCTTCCGCCGCAACGGCGGAATTTTACGGCCCCCTTCGGGCCTTGCCCGAAACCCGCCCGCGGCGGGTTTCTCACCGCCGCATCGGTTTCGCTCTCCGAAAAAAAAACGGTCAGTGCCTGTTTTTGAGTTCCGTGCAGACATCCGAAAGACGGACGCCCGCATTCGCCAGCAACACCAGCGTATGGTAAAACAGATCGGCGCACTCGCCCACGATCTCGCTCTTGTCGCCGCCCTTCGCCGCGATGACCAGCTCCACCGCCTCTTCGCCCGTCTTTTTGGCGATTTTGTCCACACCCTTTTCAAAGAGGTACGCCGTGTAGCTCCCCTCTTCGGGATTGACCTTCCTGTCCTCCACGATACGCTACAACTGTCCCAGCATCTCCGCCCCGATGCCGTCTTCCTTTACGGGCGTATAAAAACAAGAATAATTCCCCGTATGGCACGCCGCTCCGACCTGCTCCACTTTCAGAAGCACGCAGTCTTTACCGCAGTCGAGGCAGATCGCCCGCACCTTTTGCAGATGCCCGCTCTCCTCGCCTTTTTTCCACAATTTTTTGCGGGAACGGCTCCAATAATGCGCAAAACCCGTCTCCAGTGTCTTTTGATACGCCTCTTCGTTCATGTACGCCTGCATCAGCACTTCGCCGCTCTCGTAATCCTGCGCAACTGCACATATGAGCCCGTTTGCATCCAATTTAAGTTCCGCCATTCTTATATCCTCCTAACCGGTATGCCTTGCCCCGCCAAATAATCTTTGAGTTCTTTCATTTCGATCTCGCCGAAATGGAAAAGCGATGCCGCCAGCGCCGCATCCGCTTTGCCCGCCGTGAGCACGTCGGCAAAATCCTGCATCTTGCCCGCCCCGCCCGACGCGATCACGGGAATGTTGACCGCCTCCGCCGCGCGGCGCGTCAGCTCCAGATCGTACCCCGATTTGGTGCCGTCCCTATCCATGCTCGTCAAAAGCACTTCGCCCGCGCCCAGCTTTTCCGCCTCGCGGATCCATTCGATCGCATCGAGGCCCGTATTCACTCTTCCGCCGTTCAGATAAACGTCCCAGGAGCCTCGCCCGTTCGCCTTCGCGTCCACCGCCAAAACCACGCACTGCGACCCGAATTTCAATGCCGCGTCCGTGATCAGCCGCGGCGATCTTATCGCCGCGGAATTGACCGCGATCTTATCCGCGCCCGCCGCCAAAAGCTCGCGGAAATCTTCCGTCGTGCGGATACCGCCGCCCACCGTGAGCGGAATAAATACCTGCTCGCTCGCACGGCTTAAAATGTCCACAGCCGTCTTTCTGCCGTCGCTCGATGCCGTAATGTCAAGAAAAACGATCTCGTCCGCTCCGATCTTATCGTAAGCGCAGGCGATCCCGACAGGATCGCCCGCATCGATCAGATTGACAAAATTCACGCCCTTGACCACCCTGCCTTTATCGATGTCCAGACAGGGAATAATGCGTTTCGCTAACATATATTCTCCGTTGCCCGATCCGTTCAGCCGCGGGCGATCTTCAGCGCTTCTTTGAGATCCACCGCGCCGCTGTATATGGATTTCCCCAATACCGCGCCGTAGATATGGCTCTCCTTGAGATTTTCGATATCCTTCAGCGACGAGATGCCGCCGCTCGCGATCACCTGCAACTCCGTTTCCTTCTGCATGCGGATGGTCTCGCATACGTTGCAGCCTTCCATCGCCCCGTCCTTGGATATGTCCGTGAAAAGCGCATACCGTATGCCCATTTTTTTGCATTTTTTCCCGAAATATACCGCCGTGATGTCCGTCTGCTCCGTCCAGCCCTTGACCGCAAACATTCCGTCCCGCGCGTCGATGCCCGCCACGATCTTCTCGGGAAATTTGTATGCGGCAAGCGCAAATTCGTCCGGATCATATACCGCCATCGTACCGATGACGACGCGGTCCGCACCCGCGTCCAGGCGCCTTTGTACGTCCGCAACGCTGCGCAGTCCGCCGCCGCTCTGTACGTTGATCTTCACTCTCTTTTTGATCTCCGTCAGCACCGAATCGATGCCGCTTTCCCCCGTAAATGCCCCCGAAAGGTCGACGACGTGCAGCCACTGCGCCCCCGCTTGCGCCCATTTCTCGGCAAACTCCAGCGGATCGCCGTACACCGTCGCACGGTTCTTGTCACCCTTGTACAGGCGCACTGCCTTGCCGTCCAAAATATCGATCGCAGGAAATAAGATCATAAGTACCTCCGCCCGCACAATTTACATGCGGCAAAAATTCTTTAAAAGCCGAAGCCCCGCTTCTCCGCTCTTCTCGGGATGAAATTGCACCCCGTACGCGTTCCCGGCATGCACCGCCGAAGGATAGCGCACATAATAGTCCGTCTTTGCCGCAACAAACGCGTCCGAACATTCGGCACGGTAACCGTGCACGAAATAAAACCGCGTGCCTTCCCCGATCCCTTCGAACAGAGGCGTTTTCAGATCGAAAACTTCGTTCCAGCCGATCTGCGGGATCTTCCCTTCGGTAAAACGGACGACGCTCCCTTTGACCAGCCCCAGACCGCAAAATTCACCGTCTTCAAAACTTTTTTCCAGCAAAAATTGCATGCCCAGGCAGATCCCCAAAATTTTCGTGTCCTTGACCCGCTCCGAAACGTAGGCGTCCAGCCCTGTTGCGCGCAGCTGCGCCATGCCCGCCCCGAACGATCCCACGCCCGGCAGTATGAGTTTGTCGCAGCCGTTCAGAACGCCCGCGTCCCCCGAAACGACCGCCGATTCCCCGATCGCTTCCAGAGCCTTTTGCACCGAACGCAGGTTGCCCGCGCCGTAATCGACGATCCCGAGCATTTACAGCACCCCTTTGGATGAAGGGATACGGTCGGAAACCACCCTCACCGCGTCCTGCACGCACTTGGCAAGCGCTTTGAAGATCGCCTCCGCCTCATGGTGCATGTTCCCGCCTTTGAGCAGTTTCACGTACACGTTCATTCCCGCATTGAAACAAAACGCGCGCAGAAATTCTTCCACAAGCTCCGCGTCAAAATCTCCGATCTTCCCCGAAAGCCTGTCCTCGAAATTCAAAAACGGCCTGCCGCTGATGTCGATTGCCACCAGCGCCGCACATTCGTCCATCGGCACGACCCTGTCCGCAAACCGCGCGATCCCCTTTTTGTCGCCCAGCGCTTCCTTGAACGCCTGCCCCAGACAGATGCCCACGTCCTCCACGCTGTGGTGAAAATCCACTTCCGTGTCGCCCGCACATTTCACCGTAAGGTCGATCCCCGAATGCACGCCGAAAAGCTCCAGCATATGATTGAAAAATCCGACCCCCGTGTCCACGGCACTCTTGCCCGTGCCGTCCAGATCCAGTTTCAGAAAAATATCCGTTTCGCGCGTCTTGCGCGCGATCTCCGCCTTTCTCATCTCTCCTCCTCCAAACGCACCCGCACCGCATTCGCATGCGCTTCGAGCTGCTCGCTCTCCGCAAGCCGCACAATGTCCGCTCCGTCTTGCAGGATCGCTTCCTTCGTATAACGGATCACGCTCATCTTGCGCACAAACGCGTCCCCGTCCAGCACTCCGACCACCACCCCC
>CALVMA010000097.1 GCA_944341655.1 uncultured Clostridia bacterium
TCTGCTATAATAATAGAAACGTATCCGTAGCTCAGTTGGATAGAGCGTAGGACTCCGACTCCTAAGGACGCAGGTTCGACTCTTGTCGGGTACACCATAAACTGCGGTGTCCGCCTGCATCATGCAGATGATGCAGGCGGACATTTTTATGCTGGGATTAAAAAACGGTGCCGCCCGCAAATTTTTGCGGGCGGCACCGTTTCAGAAGATCCGAAAAGTATCGTATCGATACTCTTTTGTTTTGAAAAAAGCGAAAAGCAGAAGGGCAGACAAGGAAAAATGTTCATAAAACGGAATGCAGGAGGGCAAGATCGTAAAATCGGGTAAGCGTGTGTGCCTGGGTGCGGATATCGTAACCTGCGCGGCGAACTGATTGCGGCCCGTCCGAGAAGGGGAAAAGGGGTCGCGCCATATGTTTTGCCCAAATTTTTTCGTCGAGGGGGAGAAAGGCGGCGTGTCCGGACAGATCGGCGGCGCGGTCGATCTGGTCGGAAAAAAGGCATGGCAAGCCGACCGATTGTGCTTCTGCGGCGACGACGGGCAGTCCTTCGTAGAGGGAGGGCAGGACAAACGTGTCGGCCGACTGATACCAGGGAAGCGGGTCGCAGGGAGGCTGAAAGCGGACTTTATCTAAGATGCCGGACGATTCGGCGTATTTGCGGAGGGCGGGCTCCTGCGAGCCTGTGCCGACGAGCACGAGAGTCATGGGAAAAACGCGGCAGGCGTAAGAAAAGGAGCGCAAAAGGAAAAATAAATTTTTTTGAGGTGCAAACCTTCCGACGAACAAGAGGACGCGGCCGTAGAGATGCAATTTTTCGCGCAGGGATTGCCTTTGCGGTTCGGGCAGGGGGCAGAATTTGCGCGTGTCGATCGCATTCGGCAAAATTTCGGCGAGCGAGGCGTTTTTGCGGAAGATACAATCTGCGGCGGAGTTGCTGCAGGCGATGCGGTGAGTGGCGTAGCGGTCGGCGAATGGCCGAAGGATGGATTTTGCCCAAAAGCGGTCTGAGTGTTGGTTGAAAGTGCTGTGAGCGTGGCAGATGCGCACGGGTATGCGGGCGCTTTTTGCGGCATAGAGCGGGAAAAGGGAGAGTGTCGTCATGTGTGAATGCACGACCGAATAGCTTTGCAAGGCGAATTGTTTTTTTAAAAAGGGGATTGCCTTATAAAACTTTGTATCCAGCCTCGGCATAATGAAGATGCGCGCTTGCGGATCGATCTCGTTCACGAAAGCATCGAAAGAGGAGTGGCGGTAGACGAAGAAGTCGAATTGCCAGCGCGAGCGGTCGGTAAAGCGGTAATAATTGAGAACGGAAGCGGCGACGCCGCCTAAGGCGGCGTCGCCGATGATTTGCGCCGCTTTGAAACGGGGAGAGTTCATAGTCTAATTTTTGCGCGCCGCGGGGCGCAGTCTTGCGAGTGTTTCGGGCGGAACGGTATAGCGCTGCCTGATCTGACGTTTGAGGAGGTCGTATTCGTGTTCGGATACGTGGCGCAGGTATTTCTGTTCGCCGCGGAAGATGACGCCGATGGTTTTCAAGGCGATCTTGACGTCCAGTCCGAAGGACAGGTGCACGGCATAATAGGCGTCGTAATATTTGCGTTCGCGCATGTCCAGAAAGCCGTTGCCGCAGACCTGTCCCAGTCCTGTCAGGCCCGGCCGCATCATAAATTTTACCGTTTCCCAATCTTCGAAATCGGCGTCATAAACGGGCAGGAGCGGCCGCGGCGCGATCAGGCTCATTTCGCCGCGCACGACATTGAGCAGCTGAGGCAATTCGTCCAGTTTGAATTTGCGTATGAAAGCGCCGACCTTTGTGAGGTTTGCGTTGTCTTTGCCGATGACGGGCTGCTGCCTGTCGAACACGACGTCGGTGCGTTTCATGGAGCGGAATTTGAAGCAGTCGAATTTTTTTCCGTCTTTTCCCGTTCTTCGCTGGCGGAAGATGACGTTTTCGCCGTCCTCCGCCTTGATTGCGATCGCTATCGCCGCAAAGACGGGGGCGAGGACGACGAGCGCAACGCACGCCAAGATAAAATCCAATGTATATTTGAAGCTTATGTAAGCTTTGTTCATAGCGCGGCCCTCTTTTGTGCGGTTTATGGCATCTGTACCGACAGTATGCTTCCCGCTTTTTTCCGACAAAAAAGTCGGAAGGTCTATGAACAGAATGCGCAAAAATCTGCCGCATTATGCGAAAGGGCAAGAAGAGATAAAGCTCTTCAAGGCTTCGGGGAAAAACGCCGCCCGTCCCGTGCAAGCGTCTCCCGTTTGCGGGAGACGCTTGCACGAAAAAAAACGGTGCCGTCCGCAAATTGCGGACGGCACCGTTCGGATCTTTATGATAAAAAATCGCCGCACGGGAGTGCGGCGAAAGATAAATTACGCTTTCGTATGGGAAGCCGATTTGATGGTATAGATCGTAGTCATTCCGGAGAATCCGAAGGGGGATTCGATGCGCATGGGAATGGCGTAGTAATCGCTGCGTGTTTCCGAAGCTCTCTGTGCGATAAGCATTTCATGGGAGGCGCCGTTATTGGAGCCGTTGCCGGAGAGGGCGATGGAAACGTTTGCGCAAGAGATGTTCTGTTCGGCGGCTTCCTGACCGTCGAAGGAAAAGGTGAATTTATTGTCTACGATTTCCGAGCAAGAGAGTGTCGCGTTGAGCGGTTGCGCGCTGATTCCGGGCAACACGGTAGCGACGGTATTGGAACTTTGCGCGGAGTAATTGAGGCCGCGTGCCGCGAAGAGGAGCTGCGATGCGTCGATGAACGTGTAATTTTTCTGCAGATCCTTGATCGTAGCGGAGTCAGTATTGCGCAGGCGGACTTTGGTCAGGTTATCGGAGACGGAGAGCTCATCGTCGGAAAGGTCGGCGAAGTGATCGGTCCAGGAGATTTTTGCCTGAGAGCAATCTGTGCCGTAATCGATGACGGTGGAATAGCTGTACAGGCTGACCCGGCTGCCGCTCATCTGGGTATTGTAGGTAAAATAAGAAGTGGTATTGTAGACGGGCTGCAGATTTTTCTGGTCTGCGAGGGTATAGAAGATGATTTCCGAGACGATTTTTGCGGGATCGTCGTAATCGACGTCCGCGGTATCGGAAGCGCCGCCGAAGGAGAGCACTTTTTCCTCGCTGCCGTCCGAAGCGATATAATAATAGGTAGCGCTGAGAGTAAGTTCGTAAGACATGCGGTACACGCCGTAGTAGATTGTGCCGTCAACGGGGTGAGTCCAGCTTGCGAGGGCCTCCGTTTTCATGACGAGGCCGCTGTTTTCGGCGTCCACCTGGATTTTTCCGACGGTATCTTTGGAATCGGACGACGAGAAAGAGACGCCGTAGGTAAGTTCTTCATAGAACGAAGGGTTGTTCATTGCGCTGGGGTCTTTGAGCCAGTTGGCGGAAAAGCCGGTCGAAACTTTTGCGGAGCAGGCGCAGAACAGAAATAAGCAAGCGGCGCAAGCCGCCAAGAGAGCGAGTTTCTTTTTCATTGTTGAAATTCTCCGTGGGCCTTTTGTAAGGTCTATGCAACAGTATAGCATAAAAAGAAAGTTTTGTAAAAACAAAATGCGGGTAAAACACTTAAAAAATCGGTGAAAATGTGGTATAATGAAAAAAAATGTCCGCGCATACGGTCTGCGCGGGGAACAGGGATGGAATGAGAGTCGCGATTTACGTAGCACCGACGGTCACCGCGCTGACGGAGCATTTGCGCGGACTGCCGCGCGGGCGGAAAATTCTGATATTTTGCGAAGACAGGCTGACGCTGGAAGCGGAGCGGGCGGTAGCGGCGCAGGGAGCGGCGTTTGACGTGCAGGTCACGACGTTTGCGCGTTTTCTGGATGACGGGACGCCGCGGAAAGTGCTCACGAAGCAAGGCTCGGTGCTTGTAGTCGGCGGGATTGCGTCGCGGCTGGCGCCGACGCTGCAATGTTTCGGAAAGAATCCGTCGGGTTGTGCGGCGGGGCTGTACGAGACGATCGCGCAGCTTCGTGCGGCGCTGGTGACGCCGCAAATGCTGGAAGACGCGCGCGCGGAAGCGGACAGGCTTCTCGGGGAGAAGCTTGAGGACATTGCGCAGGTGTATCGGGAGTACCTTGCGTTTTTGGACCGCGGCTATCTGGACGAAAGCGGGGTTTTGGCGTTGTTGCCGCAGGCGATCGAGCGTAAATGTCCTGCGGGAGCGGATATAATTTTTGCAGGTTTTTCCTCGTTTACGCGCCAGGCGGCGGAGGGGATCGCGGCGGCATGCCGCTGCGGAGCGGATGTTTCCGCGGTACTGATCGGCGGGGATGCGGCGGCCTATACGAACGAAGGCGTCGCGGCGTTCGAAAAATATGCGGCGCGCGCGGGCGCGGCGTGTGAAAGGAAGCCTCTTGCGTCTTTGCTGATACCGGAAGCGGAGGCATTGCGGAAGAGTCTTTTCGATCCGACCTATCCCGTCCCGGTCGAGACGGAGCGCGTGCACGTTTTTGAAGCGTCCGATCCGGAAGACGAATTGCGGTTTATCGCTGCGATGATCCGCGGCGAAATATGCGGCGGGGCGCGCTACCGTGACATCACGGTGTACCTGTCCGATATTTCCGTTTACGGAGTGAGCCTGGAAAAGATCTTCGGCGAATACGGGATACCGTATTATGCGGACGTAAAAAAGAGCCTGGCGCAGCATCCTTTGTGTGCGTTTGTGCTGGGGTGGTTTTCTCTGCTTTCCGAAGGGTTCGATCCTGCGGATGCGGATGCGTTTATCGGCAATCCGTTTTTCGGCGGTGAACGCAAAAACAGGGATACGTATCGCAATTATTTGTTACAATATGCGAATTACCGCGGCGGAAGCAAGCGGGAGATCAAGCCGTTTGCGGGGAAGGAGAACGCCACGGAAAAAGAGGCGGAAGAGGATGCGCGCGTGCGCGGAGTGCTGGAAGATGCGCGCGCGAAATTTCTTTCGGCGTTCGAGGGTGCGCTTCCCGCGATGACGGGCGGAGCGTACTGCCGTCACGTGCGGGCGCTGTTGCAGAAATTTGAATGCGAGCGTACGCAGGAAGAGATCGCGTCGGCGCTGGAAGGGCAGGGGCTGCTTGCCGAGAGCGCGTATTTTCGGCGCGGATTCGAGGGGCTTACGCGTGTTTTGGACGAGGCGGAAGAGCTGGCGGGGGATACGAAACTGCGCGCGGAAGAATTTTCGGCGGTATTGTCGGAGGCATTGACGGCGCTGGAGATCTCTCTCATTCCGCAGTATCTTGACGCGGTGTTTGTGGGGGACATATCGGAGAGCCGCCGTCCTGCGTGTCCGATCGTGTTTGCGGCGGGGCTGACGGACGACGTGCCGATGTGCGGTGCGGATACGGCGCTGATCTCCGATCGGGACATTGACCGGCTCCGCTCGTTGCAGGTAGAGATCACGCCGAAGATCCGCGAGATCAATGCGCGGACGCGTGAAAACGTGGCGCTGGCGCTGAGCGGTTTTTCGGAAAAGCTGTATTTGAGTTATCCTCTTTCGCAGGGCGGAGAGGAGCGCAAGCGCAGCGAAGTGATCGGGGCGGCGTGTGCGCTGTTCAGGCGTCCGGACGGTCGGGCTGTTGCGCCGTTCAACAGGTCGGCGCTTTCGCGCGGCGGACGGGAAGGGCGGCCCGCATATCTTCGGTACTTGGCGGACGTGGCTTCCGAGCGCATTCCTGCGGTGCGGGAGCTTCTCGAACGTGCGGACGAATTTCGTCGCGGCAAGGGTGATTTTGCGGTACATACGGGGCTTTACGCGGTTTTGAAGGAACGCGGGGATGCGCCCGACGATCTTTTGTTTCCTGCGGCGCCCGCCTCTCCGTTTGTGGCGGAGGCGGCGCAGGTATTGCTGCGGGGGAGGCCGAGCGTGGCTCCCACGCTGATCGAGGGATATTTTGAATGTCCGTACCGCAATTTTGTGCAGCGAGGGCTGAAACTTGCAGAGCGCGAAGAAATGAGCGTGCGGCCCGCGGATACGGGCGATTTCATGCACGAACTTTTGCGCCGCCTTGCGGAGCGGGCGGCGATGTTGCAGGATCAGGCGGCGTGTGCGGCGTTTGCCGAAAGCGAGGCGCGGGATATGTTGTCGAAAGCGCCGTACAGTTATTTGCGGGACACGCCCACGGGCGGGTATTCGGCCGATTCGCTGTTGCGGGAGGCGGTCATCGTGTGCAGGAACATGTACGCATCGCTTGCGGATTCTGGATTTTCGGTGTATGCGGCGGAGAAGTCGTTCGGGTATGCCGATTCGATGTTTTCGGGGTTGGCGCTGACCGAAGGGAAAGGCGGTCTGACGCTGGCGGGGAAGATCGACAGGGTGGACCGCGGCGGCGGTTATACGCGGGTCGTCGATTATAAGACGGGCGTGTTTGACGCGAAGCCCGAGCCGTATTATACGGGCAGGAAACTGCAGTTGGAGTTGTATTTGAAGGCGGCGTCGGGGCAGACCAAGCCGGCGGGGGCGTATTATTTTCCTGCCAAGGTATCGTATCACGGCAGGGAGGAAGACGGGGCGTTCCGCATGCAGGGGTACACGGTAGGCGAAGAAGAGGTAGTGCGCCTGAGCGACAGAACGGCGGAGCAGGGCAAAAAGAGCAAATACATCGACGCGGTGATCGGAAAGAAGGGCAAGCATATGCTGAGCGAAGAAGATTTCGGCGCGTTTTTGGAATATTCGGTTTTGGCGGCGAAGCAGTGTGCCGAGGAAACGCAGGCGGGGTGCATCGCGGTATCGCCGTACGAAGGCGCGTGCAAGTATTGTCCTTACGGGAGCGTGTGCGGCTTTGACGGGGTATCGGTACGGGAGGAGCGCAAAGTGACGGAGGCGGAGATCGT
>CALVMA010000098.1 GCA_944341655.1 uncultured Clostridia bacterium
CTTTTGTGCCCGTCGATCCAAGCGCCAGGTAACTTCGGTTCCGCTCCTTTTGTGCCCGATATTTTATGAGAGCGTCATTCCCTTTTCATGAAACAAACATAATGTTGGGCTATAATGAGGGTACAAAGTTTGAAGAAGCCTACACACAAAACTTTTTTCATATTCTCTCACTATAATAGGTCGGACCGTTTGGCGGTTCGGCCTATTATAGTTGTTTCAGAATCGATGCGGCCGACTTTTTTCGGTATAAAAATTGAGCGGAAAATTTTTATCGGGTATAGAATGAAGCGCCCTTGCAAAGCAAATTATCGCTTTGCAAGGGCGCTTTTTACGGCCAAGCAAAATATTTTTTCTGTATAAAAGGACGATTTTACGGAGCGGTAAAAAAGGCTTATTCTCTTGACAGAAGGCGGAAAGCGGGTTATAATCTCAGAAAGCGGAGGTTGGATTATATGTCAATGGATTTTCAATATTATGTACCCGTACGGATCGTCAGCGGAAGCGATTGCGTTAAGAAACAGAAAGAGCTTTTGTGTGCGTTCGGGCAGCGCGCCCTGATCGTTACGGGAAAGAGCTCGGTCAGAAACGGCGCTTTGGAAGACGTAGCGTACGCGTTGAACGCCAACGGCCAGAAATTTGCAGTTTTCGACAGGGTTCCGAACAATCCTACGGTAGAAAGTGTGGAAGAAGGTGCGAGGCTTGCAAAAGAGTTTTGCGCGGATTTTATTGTGGCTGTCGGCGGCGGTTCTCCCATGGACGCTGCGAAAGCGGTTGCGATGCGGGCAAAACAATCGATCCCGGAAGGGATTTTTGCTCATCCGATCGGCGGCGATGTTCTGCCGATGGTGCATATTCCCACGACGGCCGGTACGGGCAGCGAAGTGACGCAATATTCCATCTTGACGAATGACGAGAAGCAGACGAAGACGAGCATATCTTCGCCCGCGCTTTTTCCGAAGATCGCGTTTTTGGACGGCAAATACATGGCAGATTTGCCGCAGGATATTACGGTAAACACCGCGATCGATGCGATTTCCCATGCGGTGGAGGGAATGTTGTCCGTTCGGGCGGGCGCGTTGACGGACGCTTTGGCAAAAGAAAGTTTGCGGGCGATCTTTTCCGAATACAGAGCCCTTTCGACAGGAAATTATACAATTCATTCCCGACAGAATTTGCTGTACGGCGCTACGGTCGCGGGAATGGTGATCGCGAACACGGGAACGAGCCCCGTTCACGGCATGGGATATTCGCTCACGTATTTTCACAAAATTCCGCACGGGCGGGCCAACGGATTGCTTCTTCCGTCGTTTTTGCGGATATGCCGTAAAAAAATACCGGAGCGCATGCAGGAGATCTGCGAAGCGATCGGATCGGACTTGGAGGAGTTTTCGCAAAGAATAGGTTTTCTGCTCGGAGAGCGGGAGCGCTATCCCGATGAGGCGTTGCGCGATTATGCACACCGCGCATCGATGAATAAAAATATCAAAAACTGCCGTGCTTTTTTTGACGAAAATGATCTGTATGAGGTTTTCAAAGACGCGCTCGGAAAGTGAAGCATTTTTGTGAAAAGTGCAGAACGTGTCGTTTTTTAAGCGATTGCCGCGAAGGTTGACGGGCATATGGTTAAATTTTGTAAATTTCTTGCTTTCGGTTTTTTTCTATGGTATAATAATCTGGCTTATCAAAAACGGACGTGGAGGTTTTAAAGTATGTATGCAGGGCTGCGCGAGAGCGCTTTGAACGTATCTTCTTTTATGGAGGCGATAAAAAACAGTTTGGATTCCCCGCAATTTCTGATTTTTTGCGGATTGGCAGGTTTGGCAATTCTTGCCATCATTGTGTTTTTGATTTTGTTGTCGTTGCGTTTTAAATTGACTTTATATCTGGGGAACGGAAAGGTTTTGCACGAATCGCATTCCGGGAACCGTGTGGTGGAGCTGCAGGATCCGCCGCCGAGGGAAGGTTATGTTTTTGAGGGGTGGTACGAAGACGCACAGTTTACGCGCAAGGTAGAAAAGGTTTTTCGGATGCCCATGCGCGGTGCAAGTCTTTATGCCAAGTGGTCGGAAGTTTCCGTTCTGTCTTTGGAAGAAAAGAAGGAATCGCAGGCGGAGGAAAATATTTTGCCTGCCGAAGAGATAAAAAATCATGCGGAAGACGCATCGGCAAGCGTTGAGGAAACAAAGGCCGCCGGTGCGGAACAGGACGAGGATACGGAGGCGGAGCAGGAAGACGAGACAGGTGAAGGGGATGAAATCGAGGGCGCGGTCGTTACGACGGTTACGGGCAGCAAGGTGTTTGTACAGTACCGCCGCAGTTTTACCGCGCGCCTTATCCAGGCCGATGATGAAACCAAAGGTTATTACAATAAGCTGCGCAACGAGTTTTTGTCTTTGATCGGAGTCAAGGAACGCGTGAGCTGGAATTATGACAGCTTTAACTTGGGCAGACGGCAGTTTGCCAAACTCAATGCGAACACGAAAAGCATAATTCTGTATTTGGCGTTGGAGACGTCCGAAATTGAAGAGAAATACAATTTTCGGGATGTTTCGGGCAAAAAGCGTTATGCCGCCGTGCCGGTTCGGTATAAGATCACGGGCAGCCGCAGTTTCCGTTATGCCTGCGAGCTGATCGAAAAGCTTGCGCAAAAGAACGCATTGGATTTCAAGCGGGTGGACGATACGCAGGATATTCCCTATGAAACGCGCGAAGCGCTTATCAAGAGAAAGCTGATCAAGGTATATGCAAAGCGGGATACCGGGGAAACGGTGACGGAAGAGCAGTTGGATGAAATGATCGCAGAGGGAGCGACCGTTGAAAAACTTTCGGCGTTTACCGTTACGGATAAGGTGAGTGTGAGCGAGGCGGATTCGGCGATCAGCGATGCGACGGCAGAACAGTTGATCGCTTTGGCGGAAAGCAGGCAAATCGGTGCGGGAAAGGGCAGAAGGGCGATAGTCAATCTGGATACGATCTCCGCAAATTATCAAGAGGGCGATACCGTGGACCTGGAGTCTTTGAAAAAGAAGGGCTTGATCGACGGGAAAGCCGCTTCCTGTAAAATACTGGCGAGGGGATCTTTGGATAAGTCCCTGACGGTGGAAGCTGTCGATTTTTCCTTGCCTGCCGTAAAAATGATTGCGCTGACGGGCGGAAAAGTCGTGAAATTGCGCCGCAATTAAAAGTACGAGATGAAAATTGCGGACGCCGCGCACGGGCCAAGCGCGCGGCGTCCCTCTTGTGTGATCTTGTGTCTGAGTGCAAAAGGAGAATGTATTATGGCAAGAAAAAGTTCCGTGGAAAAGACTGCCGAAAAGGCAGTGAAGAAAGTGCATACGGCTACCATAGTGCTCGCATTGTTGTTTTTTGTGATCGGGTGTATCGGCGGAGTGGTCGTTTACGGACAGCTTACAAAAAATGATAAATTTGACTTGCTGGGGGACAATACCGTCACGCTTAAGATCGGCGAAGCGTACACCGAAGCGGGGGTCAGTATCGTATCGTTCGGCAGGGATATTTCCGATAAAGTGGTTTACGGCGGGGACTATGACGTTCTCGATACGAATGTCGAGGGCGTTTATCAGATCGTGTACAAAGTGGAAGATATTCGCTGGGGAGACTACCAGCGGGTGCGGACCGTCATCGTGGGAGATCCCGACGGCGCGGACGGCAATCAGCCGGGAACGGAAAGCGGGGCGGAGGAATAAATCATGGCAAAAAAGAAATTCAGCCCGGTTTTAACGTTTTTCTGTTGTCTGCTGGCTTTGGCGATCGGTTTCGTTGCGGGTTTTGCCGTCTATACTTACATAAAGAGGCCCAAGGGCGGCGATGTATATGTCAGCGGAGGCGGCGATGTAAATGTCAGCGGAGGCGGCGATGTAAATGTCAGCGGAGATTTGCAGATCCATTTTTTGGAGCTCGGGAATAAATATACGGGCGACAGCATTTATATCAAGGCGGGCGAAACGGATATTCTGATCGATGGCGGATCCAGGACGAACAGTGTCGGAACGATCGACGGGTATTTGCAGGAACAGATGGACGGGGACAGAACGTTGGAGTATGTGATCGTCACCCATTCGGACCGCGATCATATCGCCTGTTTTGCGGGCGACGGTTCCAACGACAGCCTTTTTGATCTGTACGAATGTGAAACGATCATCGATTTTCCCCGTACCAACCAGTACACGAAATCCGGCGGGCCTTCGGCGACTTTTGAAAGGTATATCGAAAAGCGCGATGCGGAAGTCGAATCGGGCGCAAAGCATTATACTGCGTTGGAGTGCTGGAACGAAACCGACGGGGCGCAGCGCGTTTATGAGCTTTCGGACGGGATCGAAATGGAGATCCTGTACAATTATTTTTATGAAAATGACAACAAAGACGAAAATAACTATTCCGTCTGCATCATGATCAATCAAGGGGATAAACATTTCCTGCTGACGGGGGATCTGGAAGAGGAAGGAGAGGAAAAACTGGTTGAATACAACGAGTTGCCCGAAGTGGAATTGTTCAAGGCGGGGCACCACGGATCCAAAACTTCTTCCAACGAATGTCTTTTGGAAGTGATCAAACCTAAAATCGTGTGCGTATGCTGTTGTGCGGGGACGGATGAATACACCGATGCGCCTGAAAACCAATTCCCGACGCAAGCGATGATCGACCGCGTTTCCGCATACACAGACAAAGTGTACGTCACCTCTTTGGGGGACGAGACTGCGGAAGAGGGGTATGTCTCCATGAACGGAAATATTGTTGTGACATCCGACAGAAACGGCGTGGAGGTAAATTGCTCGAATAACGACACGTTGCTGAAAGATACCGTTTGGTTCCGAGAGAACAGAAATTGTCCGCAGCCGTGGGCATAGAGATAAAAAGGGCAGGGAATGCAATGATTTTGCTATTACCTGTCTTTTTTTTACGTGAAAATATTTGCGAAATTGTATAAAAAGTATTAAAATATTAAAGATAGATTTTAATTTTCAGGAGAAAAAATTTGATACGGAACGATTTGAGGAACGTGGCGATCATAGCCCACGTTGACCACGGCAAGACGACGCTTGTGGATCAGATGCTCAGACAGAGCGGGACGTTCAGGGAAAATCAGGTCGTAGAGGAGCGCGTGATGGACAGCAATGCCATTGAGCGCGAACGCGGCATTACGATCCTTGCGAAGAATACGTCCATTCATTATCACGGAGTAAAGATCAACATTATCGATACACCGGGACATGCGGATTTCGGCGGCGAAGTGGAGCGCGTGCTGAAAATGGTAAACGGCGTATTGCTGCTGGTCGATGCGGCGGAAGGCCCCATGCCGCAGACGCGTTTTGTGATGCAGAAGGCGTTGGAGCTGAATCACCGTCTGATCATTGTCGTAAATAAAGTAGATCGGCCGGATGCGCGCATTGCGGAAGTGGAGAACGAGATTTTGGAATTGCTGATCGATTTGAATGCGAGCGATGAGCAATTAGACAGCCCGATTCTTTTCTGTTCGGGCAGGGCAGGCACGGCGTCGCGGTACGCGGATAAGGACGGAAAGGATCTGACGCCGCTCTTCGATACCATTCTCAATCATATTCCTCCGATGGAAGCGGACGAAAACGCACCTGCGCAGCTGTTGGTCTCTTCGATCGATTATAATGATTATGTGGGCCGCATCGGCATCGGCAGGATCGAGCGCGGCACGGTCAAAGCGAACCAGGAAGTGGCGATTTGCAATCATAATATCCCTTCGCTGAACAAGCGCGGAAAGCTGGTCAATCTCTACCAGATCGAGGGGTTGTCCCGTGTTCCCGTAGAGAGCGCCAAAGCGGGCGATATCGTCTGTTTTTCCGGCTTGGAGGGGATCAATATCGGCGATACGGTATGCTCTACGGAAAAAGTGGAAGCGGTGCCTTTCGTCAAGATCAGCGAGCCGACGGTGGAGATGACCTTCTCTGTCAACGACAGTCCGTTTGCGGGCAAAGAGGGGAAATTTGTTACGTCGCGTCATCTGCGCGAACGCCTGTATCGCGAATTGCTGAAAGACGTATCTTTGAAGGTGGAGGATACGGACACGGCGGAGGCTTTCAAAGTCAGCGGGCGCGGAGAAATGCATCTTTCCATTCTGATCGAGAATATGCGGAGGGAAGGGTACGAATTTCAGGTCAGCACGCCGAAAGTCTTGTACAAGACGATCGACGGGAAACTGTACGAACCTGTGGAACGCCTTATCGTCGATGTCCCGGAAGACGGGACAGGCGCGGTGTTTCAGAGCATGGGCGAGAGGAAAGGCGAGCTGGTGCACATGAGCGCCGTCGGATCGCGCATGCGTCTGGAATTTTTGATCCCTGCGCGCGGATTGTTCGGGTATAAGAGCGAATTTTTGACGCAGACCAAAGGCGAAGGCGTCATGAACTCTATCTTCTTTGAATACCAGCCCTATAAAGGGGATCTAAAGCGCCGCGACACGGGGTCGCTGGTGGCGTTCGAGACGGGCGAAGCGGTCACTTACGGGCTCTTTAACGCGCAGGACCGCGGCATATTGTTTGTGGATCCTGGCACGCAGGTTTATGAAGGCATGGTCGTGGGCGTGTCGCCCAAAACGGAGGATATCAATGTAAACGTCTGCAAGAAAAAGCATATGACGAATACGCGCGCCGCGGGAAGCGATGATGCGATGCGGTTGAACTCTCCGAAAAAAATGAGCCTGGAAGAGTGCCTGGAATTTCTCAACGACGACGAGTTGCTGGAAGTAACGCCCGTATCTTTGCGTATCCGCAAGCGCATTCTGGACAGCGAACTGCGCGCGAAGGCCAGGGCAAAAGAGAAAAAAGCATAAACGCATTTTTTGCGGCATATAAATATTCCCGACGATATTGCATCGGAGGGAATATTTTTTATATGGAAGAAACCGCGGTACAGACTGTCCTGATAGAACAACAGAAAAAGATCACGATGACGGGCGTGGAGAGCGTAGATGCGTTTTCGGCAAGGCAAATTTCGCTTACGCTGTCGGGAGGCGGGCGCGCCGTGATCGACGGCGACGGATTGAAGATCGTCAGTTTTTCCAAATCCAATTCCAATTTTTGCGCGACGGGCAAAGTTTTCGGCGTACGTTTTGCGGATAAAAAGACAAAGATCGCCAAGAGGCTGTTCGGTTAATGCGGCAATTTTACATTTTTATTGCCTGCATGAGCGGAGGCATTGCCGCCGGCTTTTGCAGCGAACTCTTCTTTTTGATGCGCTTTCTGATCAAACCGAAGGCGGTTCGGATCGCCGCCGACGCGATGTGCGGGATCGTATCGGCATGTATCCTCACGGGGTGCTATACGCTGTTCAGGCTTCCCGATATTAGGTTGTATATGCTTGCGGCGTCCGCGCTCGGTTTTTTGCTGTATCTGGGAAGTTTGCACAGAATACTTGCAATTTGCGGCAAAAAGTTGTATAATAGATTCGGGAGCAGCTGTAAAAGAATTCAATCTCGGCTGTCTGGTTTACTATGCGCGAAGAAAAGTTTAAAAAAATCGTCATCGGCGCAACGGTTGCGGCGGTGATCCTTTTCGTTTTTCTCGTTGTTTTTCTGGTCGGGCAACTGATATCCATTTCCGCGCAGAAAAACAGAGAGCGCGAGCTTTTGGCGAAGATCGAAGAGTATAAGCAGATGATCGCTACGGCCGAGAGCGACATTGAAGTTTACCAGGGCCGTATTTGGCTGGAAATAGCGGCGCGTGAGCTCGGTATGAAAAGCCCCGGCGATATCGACTGGGACGAGATCTTCGGGGACTCCGCGCAATATTCGCAGTTTAGTCTTTATTTGTCGGGCGGGGATAACTGAATGAAATACGCTGTGATCGATATAGGATCGAATTCCGTCCGTCTGCTTTTGTGGGCGGACGGTTGTTCTGTAAACAAGAATGTTTTTACTACGCGGCTTGGGGAAGGGATCGCCTTCTCTTCGAAGCTTTTGCCGCAGGCGATGTCCCGTACGGCGGAAGCGATCGGGGCATGCGTTACTCGGGCGCGCGATTTCGGCGCGGCAAAAATATTTGCTTTTGCCACGGCTGCGGTGCGCAGTGCGGACAACGGCGGAGATTTTGTGCGGTTGGTCCGTGAAAATTGCGGGATCGATGTTGAGATCGTAAGCGGAAAGGAAGAGGCGAAACTGGGCTTCATGGGAGCGCTTGGCGGCCGTGATGGCGGGATCATCGATATCGGCGGGGCGAGCAGTGAGATCACGGTCGGGAAAAACGGGGAGATCGTCTATGCGGTCAGTGCGGACATAGGCGCCGTCAGGCTGAAAGACCTCTGCGGGGAAAACGTCTCATTGTTGGAGCAGACGATCGCGGAAAAGATTTCCGTGTACGGAAAAGTGCCTGCGTGCGAAATGACGCTGATCGGAGGCACGGCGACATCGCTTGCCGCTTTGGAATACGAGGTGGAGCCTTACGATCCTTTGCGGATACAAGGCCGCGTGCTTCAGACGGAAAAAGTCGGCGTTTGGGCGGAGCGGCTGCTTTCCATGCCGCAGGAGGACAGATTGCGGCTGAAAGGCATGGATAAAAAACGCGCGGACATTCTTGGCGGCGGAGCGCTGCTGTTGTGCCGTATTTTACAAAAGATCGGTGCCGGGCAAGCGGTTGTCAGCGAATCCGACAATACGGAAGGCTATCTTATGAAAATGTTGAAAGAGGAGCGGAAATGAATCGCTTAATGGAAAAGACGATCCGTATCGTCGATATTGTCGTAACTTTTGTTTTGGCCGCGACCGTCGTAGTGATCGGGTACAATCGCTTTTGGCAGAGTTACGATGCGGTATTGCTGGCAGTTTTTTTGATTTTGGGCGGCGCACTTTCGTTGTTGGTCTGCACGGCGTTTCACGAGCTGGGACACGTATTTTTCGGGTTGTGCGCGGGTTTCCGTTTCAATTCTCTGCGCATCGGTTTTCTGAACATCTGCCGTCGGGAAGGGCGGCTCAGGATCTCTTTCAGCCGTTTGCCTGAATCTTTGGCGGGCGCTACGGAAATGCTTCCTAAAAACGCCGAAAAACTTTATTCTAAATTTTTGGCGACGGTAAGCGGGGGACTGATTTTTTCGTTTTGCCTGCTGGCGGGATGTGCGGTTGCTTTGTGCCTGTACCGCAGTATCCCGTTTGCCGCGTATATATTCGTGTGTACCGCTCTGCCGTTTGCCTTTCATATATTCTTTTACAATGTTCTTCCGTTCAACGACGACAATTTGGATACCGACGGCGGAATGTTGCGCGGATTGTTAAAAAAGGAGCCTTCTTACCTGACGGCGGTCAACATTTTAACGATAGAAGGGTATTTGTATCAGGGAAAATCTCCGGCGGAGATCGACCGTGAGATTTATTTCGGGTTGCCGCAATTACCCGAGGACGATTTGAATTTTATCGTATTGACCAGTTACAGGTTCATGTATTATTTGGATTCCGGCGACATTGAATCTGCCATAAAAGCGAGCGATCGCCTTTCGGGGCTTCTTGAATATGTTCCGCGGCTCTATTACAATGATATTTCTGCCGATATCCTGTTTTGCGAATGTTGTCTGAAAAACGATACGGACGCGGCGCGGATACGTTATTCTTCTCTGCGCCAATATCTGATCGGGGAAAAAAGCTTACAGACGAACAGGGTCTGCGCCGCATATGAGCTGTATGTGAACGGCGATAAGATCGCCGCCCTGCGCTTTTTGAGTGCGGCACAGCAAAAAGCGGAGGAATGCTCTGTCGAAGGTCTCCAAAAATATGAGCGCAAACTCATCGATTGTCTGCGCCGCGATATCAATGAAAATTTTGATATATCGGCAAAAACAGAATAATTGTTGAAAAAAGAGCAAGGCTTTTGCCTTGCTCTTTTTGTCTGCCGTGGATCGTTTTTGATGGATCAGCTGAGCCGATTGAGCCTGCCGTAACAATCCGGGCACAGTCCCTCGGCTTTTTTTCCGCAATCGGCGCAAAGGAAAGCGCCGCAATCGCTGCAGATGCGTATTTCGTTTGCATCGCATTCTTTTCCGCATTTCCCGCAAAGAAGTTTCATATCCGTGTCCTCCGTTATTTTTTAAGTATTGCGCATTTTGCATTTTTTTATTCAAAGGTTTCATTTGGCGCGCGGAAGGCCGATGCGGTGCGGTATTTTATTCGAAAGGGTGTCCTTTCGTGGCATACAGGGGCAAATAAGGCTATTATACGCGATTTTAAAATTTCTTCGCGCGCGCGCGCGAAAACGCTTTGAAATCCGAAGGTTTTATGGTATAATGAGAAAGTAAAAAGTTGCCGGTGTACGGCATGAATCCAGGAGAGTAAATTATATGGCAGACAAAGTTCAGGGCGTGTACGGCGAGGAGCAGATACAGGTTCTTGAAGGGCTTGAACCGGTCAGGAAGCGTCCGGGGATGTACATCGGTTCTACGGACGAGCGCGGATTGCATCATCTCGTGCAAGAGATCGTCGATAATTCCATTGACGAAGCTTTGGCGGGATATTGCAATACCATCCGTGTGACGATCAATAAAGACGGTTCGTGTTCCGTAGAAGATAACGGGCGCGGGATCCCGACGGGTATTCACCATAAAGAGGGGATCTCATCGGTCGAGCTTGTTCTGACGAAGCTGCATGCGGGCGGCAAATTCGGCGGCGGAGGCTATAAAATTTCGGGCGGATTGCACGGGGTCGGCCTGTCCGTCGTGAACGCGTTGTCCGAATGGCTGGAAGTCGAGGTGTGTCAGAACGGGCATCTTTATAAACAGGTTTATAACCGCGGTGTGCCTCAGCGTGCGCTGGCGATCGTGGGGGATTCGGATAAGACGGGCACGAAAGTTACTTTTTATCCGGATGACGAAATTTTTGAAACGGTCATCTTCAATTATGATAATCTGAAAGTGCGTCTGCGCGAGCTTGCGTATCTGAACAAGGGGCTGACGATCTCCATTCGCGACGATCGGGAAGAAAAGCCGCGGTTTGATGAATTCTGCTATGAAGGCGGCATTCTTCATTTTGTGGAAGATCTGAACAAAAACAAAGAAACATTGTTTTCGCAGCCCGTTTATTTTGAAGAGCAGCAGGACGACAGTTCCATCGAAGTTGCCATTCAGTACAACGACGGATACAGTGAAACGATTTTCAGTTACGCAAACAATATTCATACCGAGGAAGGCGGCACGCATCTCGACGGTTTTAAGGCGGCGCTGACCAAAGTGATCAATGACGCGGGCAAACGGCTGAACATTCTGAAAGAAAACGACAAGCTGTCGGGCGAAGATGTTCGGGAAGGCATTACGGCGGTGGTTTCGGTCAAGCTGACGGAGCCTCAGTTTGAAGGGCAGACCAAGACAAAGCTCGGAAACAGTCAGATGCGCGCGTTTGTGCAGAAAGCGACGGTGGAGCATCTCGGCACGTATTTGGAAGAGAATCCCTCGCAGGCGAGGGAATTGATCCTGCGCTGCATTACGGCGCAGAAAGCGCGCGATGCGGCGCGCAACGCGCGCGAGCTGACACGGCGCAAAGGGATCCTGGAAAGCACGACGCTGCCCGGAAAGCTGGCGGATTGCAGCGAAAAACGCCCCGAACTTTGCGAAATATATTTGGTGGAAGGCGATTCGGCAGGCGGAACGGCAAAACAAGGCAGGGACAGACGTTTTCAGGCGATCTTGCCTCTGCGCGGAAAGATCCTGAACGTAGAAAAGGCCAGGCTGAACCGCGTTCTTGAAAACGAAGAGATCAAGAGCATGATCACGGCGTTCGGCTGCGGGATCCACGATGATTTTGACGAGAGCAAGTTGCGTTACGACCGTATCATTTGCATGACGGATGCCGATGTGGACGGAAGCCACATACGAATACTTCTCCTGACGTTTTTCTTCCGTTTTATGCGTCCGCTGGTGGAAAACGGGCATGTCTATATTGCGCAGCCGCCGCTGTACAAGGCAACGCGCGGGAAGGACGAGAAATATATGTATTCGGACGAAGAGCTGGAAGAATACAGAAATTCCAATCCCGGGAAATTTGAGCTGCAGCGTTACAAAGGTCTCGGTGAAATGAACAGCACGCAGCTGTGGGAAACGACGATGAATCCGGCGACGCGTACGCTCAAACGCGTCAATATGAAAGATGCAGTCGAGGCGGATGAGCTGTTTTCTTTGCTTATGGGTGAAAAGCCCGAACTTCGCAGGCAGTTTATCGAAGACAACGCGAAACTTGTCGCGGAATTGGACATTTAAAGGGAGAACGGTATGGCTAAAAAAGAAACGAGTCCCGAGTTGACCGAAGAGTTCAAAAAAACTCTGGCAATGACCAACATGATCGACATCGAGGTGGATGAGGAGTTAAAAAAATCCTTTATTGCATACGCAATGGCGGTCAATGTCAGCCGCGCGATCCCTGATGTGCGAGACGGTCTGAAACCGGTGCATCGCCGCATTTTGTATTCCATGCACGAGATGGGCCTGTACAGCGATAAGGCATACCGCAAATGTGCGCGTATTGTCGGCGATGTTTTGGGTAAATATCATCCGCACGGAGATATCGCCGTGTATGATGCGCTCGTGCGTTTGGCGCCGGATTTTTCCATCAATTTCCCGTTGGTGGACGGGCACGGAAATTTCGGATCGGTGGACGGCGATCCGCCGGCTGCGATGCGTTATACGGAAGCGAGGATGTCCAAACTTGCGGCGGAGATGCTGCGGGATCTGGATAAGGAAACGGTAGACTATTATCCGACGTTTGACGATACGGGGATGCAGCCGTGCGTTTTGCCTTCCCGTTTTCCGAATCTGCTTGTAAACGGGAGCGACGGGATCGCGGTCGGCATGGCAACCAACATACCTCCGCACAATCTTGCGGAAGTGATCAGCGGTGTTATTGCTCAGATCGACAATCCCGATATAACCATTGATGAGCTGATGACTTATATCCCTGCGCCTGATTTTCCCACGGGCGCCATTCTGATGGGCAGGGCCGGCATCAAGCGTGCTTACAAAACGGGCAAAGGGAATTATATTCTGCGCGCCAAATGCGAAATCGAAGATTTTGTTTCCGGCAACGCGACGCGTACCCGCATTATCGTGAGCGAGATCCCGTATCAGGTCAATAAAGCGAGGCTGATCGAGAACATTGCGGATCTTGTCAAAGACAAGCGAGTGGAAGGCATTTCGGATATAAGGGAAGAATCTGACCGCGACGGCATGCGCATCGTCATCGAACTGCGTAAAGACGCGAATGCGCAGGTCGTATTGAATACCCTTTATAAACATACGCAGCTGCAAACTTCCAACGGCATCATTTTGCTCGCGCTTGTGGACGGCGAGCCGAAAGTCCTGAATCTGAAAGAATGTATTCATTATTACATCGAGCATCAGAAAGATGTGATCGTGCGCCGCACGCGCTTTGATCTGAACAAAGCGGAGGAGCGCGCTCATATCGTAGCGGGATTGGTGCTTGCGCTTGCCAATATCGACGAAGTGATCGCGATCATCAAGCAATCGTCGGATAAAAATGTGGCGGCGCAGAAATTGATGGACACGTTTGAGCTTTCCGATAAACAGGCCAATGCGATTTTGGAAATGCGCTTGCAGCGCCTCACCTCGTTGGAAGTGGAAAAGCTCAAAGAAGAACTCGCGGAATTGGAGCGTACGATTGCGGATTTGAAGGATATTTTGGCGAACGAACAGCGCGTGCTCGATATTATCAAGACGGATCTGAATACGATCAAGGAAAACTATCCGAGCGAGCGCAAAACGGAACTTTCCTATGATTACGGCGAGATCGACGTGGAAGATCTGATCGAAGAAGAAGACACGGTGATTTCCATGACGCACAGCGGCTACATCAAACGGCAGCCCGTGGCGGAGTATAAGGCACAGCGCCGCGGCGGCATGGGGGTTACGGCACATAAGCCGAAAGAGGAAGATTTTGTCGAAAAATTGTTCATCAGTTCGACGCATGATAACATTTTGTTCTTCTCCAGTTACGGAAAAG
Organism: uncultured Clostridia bacterium; assembly: GCA_944341655.1. Lineage (GTDB taxonomy): Bacteria > Bacillota > Clostridia > Christensenellales > Borkfalkiaceae > Borkfalkia. The sequence goes on from CALVMA010000098.1 coordinate 13,976, forward strand.
TATATTCCATCAAGGGTTATGAGATCCCTGAGGCACAGCGCCAGGCCCGCGGCAGAGCCATCGTGAATTTGTTGCAGATCGAGCAGGATGAGAAAATAACTGCGGTTATTCCTTTGCAGAAAGATACGCAGGGCTTTATTGCGATGGCGACGCGCAAAGGCTTGATCAAAAAGACGGCTTTGGAAGAGTTCGAAAACATTCGCAAGGTGGGTAAGATCGCCATAAAGATCAACGAAGGCGATGAGCTGATGTCCGTTCAGTTCACGACGGGAAACGATGAACTCATCATCGCGTCCAGGGAAGGCAAGTGTATCCGTTTTGATGAAAAGGATGTCCGCGCAATGGGCAGGGATACGCAGGGCGTACGTGCCATGAACCTCGGCGAGGACGATTACCTCGTTGACATGCTGGTGATCAAACCCGATTGTCAGATCCTGACCATAACGTCCAACGGTTACGGAAAGCGTTCGGATGTGGATGACTATCGCCTGCAAGGAAGAGCTGGGAAGGGCATCAAAGCGGGTGTGTTCAACGAGAAAACCGGGTACTTGGTAAATCTTAAGATTGTCAACGAAAACGAAGACATCATGGTGATTTCCAACAACGGAACGATCATTCGCATGCACGTGTCCGACATATCCATGATCGGCCGAAATACGCAAGGCGTCCGCATTATGCGTTTGAAAGATTCCGAAGTTGCTACGGTTGCCGTGGCGCCTCGCGAGGAAGACGAACCCGAGGAAGCCGTCGGAGCGGAAGGAGCTGAAGCCGATGCGCTTGCATCGGAAGGTGCGGAAGGACAGGGCTTGCCCGAAACGGACAATGCGGAGTCAAACGTCGAAGAGGGTGCAAACGCGGACGGCGGTGAAAACGGGCAGGACGAATAGTCCGTATAAAGGTGAAAGGTTCGGATAAAAAGGCGTTTGTGTGATTTTATAAGTTATGACCAAAACAAAAGCGGGCAGAAAATTTCTGTCCGCTTTTGTTTTGTTATCGGAGAGAAAGAACGCAGCCCTGCAAAAAAATTTCGAACGGCAAAAACCTTGCGCGGCGTTCAATCGGGATTTCCGTCCGGATCGGCGGCGGTGTCCGCAAACAATTCTTCGTATTGACGGTCGATGTCGCGAAAAGTGCGGATAAAGCACTTGTAAAAGCCGTGACTGTTTTCGTTGATGTACGGCGGCGAAGGGAGAGGAAGTTTTTCGATCTCACGGAGGCGGTAATCGCCGTTGACTTTCCAATGCTGCAACATGCCGATGCCGATGGCATCCGCAGGGCAAAAAAACGAGCAGCGCATACACATATCGCAGCGATGTCCGAAACGGATCCTGCCTTTTTCGAAACGGATGTTGTTTTCGGGACAGTCACGCACGCAGCGCATGCAGCCGATGCATTTTTTCATGTCGGCGCGATAGAAAAAAGAATTGACGGCCCCGCCGATTTTTTGTATGGAAACGGCGGCGGAAGCGACGTTGTAGAAGAAGTTGCTTTCGATTTTTTGAACGATACCGTTTTGAAGGTTAAAGAGCATGATGCCCATGAGCTTTTCGTCTTTGTCGAGGATCTCTCGTACGAACGGTTTTTCGAATGCGAAATGGATGTTGTACGGCATGACGAAGTGATATTCACCCGCAAAGTCGGCGTGTTTTTTGCGCATGATTCTTAAAAGGATGCGGCTGGACGCATTGTTGACGGCGAAAGTTTCGCCGCTGTTTTTATAAATAAAAAACTTTTGTCCCCGTGTAAAGATAAGTTTTTTGACGTAGCGATTAAAAGGGAGCGGGGAATTGAATCCGTAAATGGGGTATCCGAAACCGATCAGGTCGTACCCGCGCGTATCGGCAAGCGGAGCACCGCGGCTGATTTCGACGCGGGAAGTTTGATGTCCCGCGGCGCGGAAAGATTGTTCGGCGAGGTCTGTCAAATATCGGGTATTGCCTGTGCCCGTATAATAGATAAACAATATTTTCATAGCTTGATTTTTCCGATTTCAACGAGAAATTTTACGTGATCGATGACTGTATCGCGGAGCGGCCTGGGAGAATACCCGAAAGAATCGACGGCTTTTTGAATAGAGAAATCCGCCTTTTCGCGGATGGCGGCGAGTGCCGATGCGGTATAGAGCGGGCGCGTCTTGCGGATTTTGGATAAAACGTACAAGAACGGCAAGCCGAGGTACGCCATCCAAAGCGGCAGGGCGGGTACGTTTTTCCGCCCCGAAAATTCAGAAACATACCCTAAAATTTCATCGATGCGGTCAGGCTTGTTGGCGAAAATATAACTTTCGCCTTTTTCGGATCTTTCAATGATCGCGGGGAGTACGTCGGCGACGTCGCGGATATCGAAATCGTTGTATCCCGCGCGGACCGAAGCGGGAAGACGTCCGCCGAGAAAGTCTGAAAACATTTGCGACATGTGCCCGTTCCCGTAATCGCCCGGGCCGAGCACGCTTGCAAAAAGCAAAATGCTGGCGTTTAACCCGTTTTCGGCGACGGCGCGCAGAACGACCGCATCAGCTTCCGATTTTGTCCTGGCGTACCCTTTGCGGGATTTTTTCGGATCGGGGATATAGCGCTCACCCTGTTTCATGCCGCGGGGCAATGCCTCGGTCGATGAGATGTGAATAAATTTTTTAACGTCGTGTTGCAGGCTCGCCTTGACCACGTTTTTGGTGCCGTTGACCGTGACGTCGTAGAGTTCTTGCGCGGAACTTTCTCCGATCGACACTTTGGCAACCGTATGTATGACGACAAAAGGTTTGTTTCCGCAAAAAAGCTCTTCTGCGGCTTTTGGATCGGTAATGTCGCCGTAGACCATTTTCGGGGCGTTTTCCCCGAAAACCCGCACCGCTTTTTGTTCGCTCCTTGCAAGTCCTACGACCGAACATCCCTCTTCGAGGAGTTTTTTTGTCAGAACATTCCCGACAAATCCCGTGCATCCCGTTACGATATAAGTGTATTCCGTATTCATTGTCCTATTTCCGCATTACTTTTAAATCATTTGTAATGATTTATATTTACATTATACAGGATTTGTAAATTTTTTTCAATGTTTTGAAAAGAAATTTTTCGGGCCGCTCTTGACAAAATGGCATTCGTCATATATAATGTACGTAATATAACGTACATTATATAAAAAACAAGAGAGAGGGGGAAAAGAAAGATGCCTCCGAAAGCGAAGGTGACAAAGGAAGGAATCTGCGAGGCTGCGGCGGAGCTGGTGCGCGAGCGCGGAGCGGAAGGGCTAACGGCGAAGGCGCTTGCGGGGAAGCTGCATTGTTCGACGCAGCCGATTTTTTGGGTATATTCCAACATGGAAGAAGTGCGGCAGGCCGTGCGGGAGGAGGCCTTGAAAAGGTTTGGGAGATATTTGCGGGAGCGGCAGGAAGGGGCTTCGGCGTATTTATCCGTGGGGCTGAATTATATTCGTTTTGCGTCGGAGGAGCGGGAGTTTTTCAAACTGCTTTTCATGAGCGACGGATGGGAGGATATACTGACGAAGCATGCGGAAATGCCGTATGTTTTGGAAGTGATCGAACAGACGGAGCATATTTCGGGCAAAGACGCACAGGACATATATGAGGAGATGTGGATGCTGTCGCACGGGATCGCGACGATGATCGCGACGGGGACGGCGCAATTTTCGCAAGAACGCGTGCGAAAGATCCTGCATGACGTGTACAGCGGGCTGGTGCGGAACGTGCGGGAAGAAAAATAAGGAAGAACGCGGTTCAAAGGCCGCGGAAAAATAAGGAGGCAGACATGAAGAAATACGATGCGGTCGTAATCGGAGCCGGAAACGGCGGGCTTACGGCGGCGGTCCGTCTGTTGCAGGGCGGTGCGCGGGTGCTGGTGGTAGAGAAACACAATTTACCGGGCGGCTTTGCGACGAGTTTTCGTCGGGGAAGGTTTGAATTTGAAGCGTCGCTGCATGAATTGAATGATTTCGGCACGGCTGACAATGCGGGCGACGTGCGGGAGCTTTTTGATCAGCTGGGGGTTACGGACAAAGTGGAGTGGATGCAGATCCCCGAAGCGTATCGGGTGATCTCGCGTGCCGAGAAACTGGATGCGACGATGCCGTTCGGCGTGCAGGCGTTCATCGATAAGATGGAGCAATATGTTCCGGGCAGCCGCGCTTCTGTGACGAAATTTTTTGATTTGGCGGAAGAGGTGCGCCTTGCACAGGCATACAGTTCTTCGGTCAACGGGAATACGGACTCGAAAGTCATGGTGAGCAAATACGGAAATTTTGTGCGCAGCGGTTCTTATTCGGTGAATGAAGTTTTGGACGTGTTGAAGATGCCGAAGAAGGCGCGTGACATACTCAATGCCTATTGGTGCTATTTGGGAGCGCATTGCGACGATTTAAGTTTTGTGCATTACGCGTCGATGGTCAACCGTTACATGAAACGCGGCGCGAGTATGCCGAAGATGCGTTCGCATGAAATTTCGCTGGCGTTTGTGGAGCGGATCCGTGAGCTTGGCGGTGATGTTTTGTTCAACACGGAGGCTGTAAAGATTCTTACGGATGAAAAGGACGGCGGCGTGGCGGGGGTCGTGTTGGACGACGGCATGCAGATCGACACGCGTCACGTTGTCGCGAACTGTGCGCCTCATCTTGTATTCGGCAAAATGATGGATAAAGTGCCTGAAGCGGAAATAAGGGCAACGAATGCGCGCAAATTTGCGGGCAGAGGGTTTACGATGTTTTTGGGGCTGAACAAGAGTGCGGAAGAGCTGGGGGTGGGAAACCACAATTATTTTCTGTACGACACGATGGATACGGCGGCGCAGTATGACAGGATGCGCACGATCAAAGACAACGACGTGCAGGCGACCGTGTGCCTGAACAGGGCGTATCCCGAATGTTCGCCGAAGGGCACGTGCATGATGTATTTTACGACTTTGTACATGTCGGATGACTGGGGCAACGTGAAGGCGGAAGATTATTTCAAGACGAAAAATTACGTTGCGAACAAGATGATCGATCGGTTCGAACAGGATACGGGAGCGAAGATCAGGGAAAGCATTGAGGAAATTTCGGTGGCGACGCCCATGACCTATGCGCATTATTGCGGACATCCGGAGGGTGTGATATACGGGTACGAATCGCAATATTGGGACGGGCTGATGCCTCGGCTGCAGATGATGGCGGAAGATCACAAAGTGCGCGGGCTGCGGTTTGCGGGCGGATATTCCATGCGTTTGTCCGGTTATTCGAGCGCTTATTTTTCCGGGGAGATCGTCGGGCGTCAGACGGTCGGCGATATCAAAAGGGAGGGTTGAGTTATGGCATTTGTGTTTAAAAAACAAATTTTCGGATTTATGGACCTTTTGCGTTTTAAAAAGCTCGTACCC
>CALVMA010000099.1 GCA_944341655.1 uncultured Clostridia bacterium
TATTGAATCAGTTCTTCCGCCTTCATTTTTCTTTCTGACATTTCGCCAGCCTCCTTTTTATTCTTAACGTTGCGCACCGTTAATTCCTATTTAGTATACTTGATTTTCGTGGGAATATCAAGCATTGAAAGCCGCCGAAATGACATAATAAGATTGATTTATTTAAAACGTTTGACGAATTTTGTCGAAAACATTTTGCAGAGGGAGGAACAGCTCTATGATGGATCATCTGAATTGCTTTGGAGATTGTCTGAAAGAACTTCTTGCCGACAGCGGCATGTCCGTCAAAGAACTTTCCGAAAAAACCAAAATACGGTTATCCAGACTTTACGACTTTTTGAATAAAAAACACATTCCTTCTTTGGGAAACGCCATCAAAATTGCCGACGTGTTCGGCTGTCCTTTGGACTATCTGTTCGGTTTTACCGCCGACTTTACTCCGCAAACGTTTACCGTATCGGGCAGCGTTTCTCAAAACGTGAAAACAGCCATGGACAGCTCCGAAATGACCAGATATCAGATCCACAAAAAGACCGACATAGACGAGTCGCAGCTTCTGCGGTGGTACGCGGGGAAACAAACGCCTTCCCTCGTCAGCCTCATTACTTTGGCAGACGCCCTCGATCTTTCCCTAGATACTCTCGCGGGGAGAAAATAATTGTCCCGTTCATCAAGCTCCTTTGTGCCCGTCTCGAGTACGGCCGCAAACCTTACCGCTTTGTCCAGCACAAAAGAGCTTTTTATTGTCTTTTTTCAGCCGCCGAAATTTTCGGCATTTTTTCACTTCCGCCGCCATGAGCGGCGTTTTTTCGTCAAATAAACGGTGCGCAAAAATTTTTTGCGCACCGCAGGGTACCTGAAACGCTCTTAAACTGTAAAAACGATCGATCTTTGCCGCCCGAAAACGCTCTTTGACTGTAAAACCGATTCGTTTGCGCCGCGCAAAGCGCCTATGCCTTCCCTCTGAAAACAAGCGGATCGCGGGCCGCGAAACGGCCTTTTTCCCCGCAAACGAAAGCATCGTACGGGGCGCACATCTTTTAATTTTCGAAAAAGATAAACTCGATGCGGAATTTTGCGAATTTACCGAACAGGCGGGAGATGCTGCCCTCCATGCTGCGGGGCAGGATCACGCGCGCGATGCGCGGACAGCGGGCAAAGACCTTTTTCCCGATCTCGGGAACGAACGTGCAAAAGGTGACCTCGCGGAGAGCCCCGCACCCGAAAAATGCTTTTGCGCCCAAAGACTGCACCCCTTCCAGCCGCACGCGCGCAAGCTGAGCGCAGCGCGCAAAGGCTTTTTTGCCGATCTTATGTACGTTCGGGGCGAAGGAGATCCGCCCGACGAGGGCGTCCTTGTACGCCGCCTTTTTTCCGATCGCCGTAAAGCGATCGGGAACGCGCACCGCTTCGCCGCCGTTCGACGCGCGGAACCGCTCCAGCGTGCCGCTCTGCGGCTCCGCTCCCGCCAGAAAACGGCGCTCCTCTTCGGCGCCGTCCTCGCCGAACGCATCCGAGACCGCACGCTGCTGCCCCAGACCGAAATTCGCCGCCACCGCGCCCGCGCGCTCCTGCAGACGCGACAGGATCCCGCTCACGCCCGTCTGCGTTTCGCTCTGCAACAGATATACCCTGCCGCAATACGGGCAGACCGCCCGCCCTCCGCCTTCCGCAAGGCGGAGAGTGCTTCCGCAGGAATCACAGGTCATATCCTTTTTTTCCATTTTCATCAGCCTTCGACCGTCGCCTTCATTTTGGCGATCGCCGCCGCCCTGCCGTCACAGCCCAGCTTCATATAAATCGCGCTGATATAGTTGCGCGCCGTGCCGTCCGAAAGGTTGAGCGCCGACGCGATCTGACGGTTGTTGAACCCCTCGTACAGCATCACCGCGATCTCCACCTCGCGGTCGGAAAATCCGAACGCTTTGCGCAACTTGATCTCGCGGTCGCTCGTGACCATCTTCGCCGCATCCGTGATCTTGCGCGCGATCTTGGCGGGAAGTATGGTGTCTCCCGCATAGGCGTTCTTGATGGACTCGATCAACGCCGTCGCGCCGATGTCTTTGAGAAGATAGCCGCAAGCGCCGTTGTTGAGCGCGCTCAGAATATAATCGCTGTCGTCAAACGTCGTCAGCATCAGGACTTTTACGTCGGGATACCGCTTTTTGATCTCGCCCGTCGCCACCACTCCGTTCATGACGGGCATGCGGATATCCAACAGCACCACGTCGGGAACTTTTCCCGCCGACATCTGGTCGAGCGCGTCCTGTCCGTCGTGCGCGACGCCGATCACGTCCAGCTCGTCCGACGAAGCCAGAACACTGCGGATCCCTTCCGAGAGGATCACCTGATCATCCACGATCATTACTTTGATCTTCATGCTTACCCTCCTGTTTCTTCACGCCCGACGGCAGGCTCAATAAAATTTCAAAGCCTTCGTCCCTCTCGCTCGAAAAATGAACCATGCCCCCCAAAGATTCCGCCTTGGCACGCATGCCCGAAAGACCGAATCCCTCTTTGAACGTCTTCATGTCCACGCCCGTCCCGTTGTCCGAAAGCAAAAATTCCACATAGTTTCCCTTGTCTTTGAGCTCGAACAAAAACGCCGTGCTCTTTCCGTGACGGATCCCGTTCGCGATCCCCTCGCGCAACGTGTTGGCGATAAACCGTTCCGCCTCCTCCGTCAGCTCCATATCGTCGATCTTGCTGCGCACGGTCAGCCCCGTGCCGTCCGTCGTTTCCTCCAAAATCCCTTCCAGGTATTCCCTGAGCGTCGTGTTCTCCCGCCTTCCTGACAGCAGATGCACCGACATGCGCATCTGGTTCAGACAGGTCTTTGCCTGCAGATTCGCCGCCGCAACGCGGCGCTTCGCCTCCGCGGGATCTTTGTCGATCAGAAGTTTCGCCGCCTCCGTCTGCATGATCACCGTCGTCAGCGAATGCCCCGCCGTATCGTGGATCTCCTTCGCGATACGGTTGCGCTCTTCGATGAGAGTCGCCTCTTCCAGCTTGTCGTACGCATGCAGAAGCTCGTTGCGGCTCTCCTCCAGCTCACGCAGGTTTTCCTCGATCTGGCGGTTTTTCCGCGCGACCGTCGTCGCAAACCCGAACATGATAAAATGCAGCGACAGCACCGCCAACGCCACAAAATACCGCGACGTGATGTCGAATGCGGGCGCAAATTCGTTGTTGATCCCCGCACCGATCCCGTAGATCACCGTGTACACCCCGAGATTGCAGCCGAACATGATGCCCGAATCCCGCAACGACGGCGACGAAAGATAAAACTCCGAAAATATACACAGATAACAAAGATAACTCAGATAACTGTAAGAAGTACTGCTCAGTATGGATTCGTCGTTCCAGCCCGAAAATACCGTAAATACCCCCAAAACCACGCTGTCGATCACATACCACACGATCTTTTGCGAAAAAGTCCGCAACACAAAGATCTTGATGCACATGGACAAAACAAGCAGCAGCGCCGCCGGCACCGTCAGCATCGCGGGCGTGAAGCCCTGGCGGAACAGCGGCGTGATCACCACCGCGCACGAAAAGATCAGCAATCCCATCGCCAAAAGACGCAGCCAGTTCAAAAATCCGAACGCCGTCACAAACTTCGGGATCTTCTCCCCGCGCTTCTGTTTATTCGTATCGTTGCCGTCCCCCTCGGACGGCTTTTGCGCGCGCGTCATTCGTTCAAAAACGCCTGCGCCTTAGCAAGACGCTCCAGACAGCGCTCCTTCCCCAGAAGCTCCGCCATCTCGCTCGCGCCGCCGGGCGTGTTCTCCCTGCCCGTCAGCGCCACGCGCACACACCACAAAACCTGCCCGTTCTTCATGCCCAGCTTCTGCGCCAGCTCCACCAACGCCGCGTAGAGCGCCGCGTTTTCATACGTTTCCACGCCCTTGAGCGTTTCCGCCGCCGCAGGCAACACCACTTTTGCGATCTCCGCATCCGATTTCATCTTTTTGTTAAAATACAGCCCAGCATCGAATTTCCCGTACTCTTCCAGAAAATCGATCTTGGAAGGTATGTCCTCCAATACCTCCACCCGCGGCTTTAAGATCTTCAAAAGCGCCGCGTCCGGATATTTTCCGTATGCCTTGCTCCTCTTCAAAAACGGAAGCGCCAGCTGCGCAAATTTTTCGTCGCTCATCTCCCGCACATATTCCCCCGAAAGCCAGCGCAGCTTGGGTTCGTCAAAAATCGACGGGCTCTTGTTCAGCCCCGAAAGCGAAAAATTCTCCTCCAGCTCCGCAAGGCTCATCTTTTCCTGGTTGCTCTTCGGGCTCCACCCCAAAAGCGCAATGTAATTGATGATCGCCTCTTTGATGTATCCTTTGTCTACAAGATCCTGATAACTCGCGTCCCCGTTGCGCTTGGAAAGTTTCTCGTGCGCGTTTTTCATGATCGGCGGCAGATGAATGTAGGCGGGACGCTCCCAGCCAAATGCGTCGTACATCAGATTGTACTTGGGCGTGCTGGAAAGATATTCGCTCCCGCGGATCACGTGCGTGATCCCCATGAGATGATCGTCCACCACGTTCGCAAAATTGTACGTCGGCAGCCCGTCGCTCTTTAAAAGAACTCCGTCTTCGATCTCTTTAAAATCTACCGTCACCGTGCCGTAAACGAGGTCTTCGTACGTCCCGCTCCCCTCCGCAGGCACGTTCTGACGGATCACGTAAGGCACGCCCGCCGCAAGTTTTTCCCGCACTTCCTCCTTGGAAAGATGCAGGCAATGCTTGTCGTACCTGCCCACGCCGTTCGCATCTTTCAGGCTCTCCAACCGCTCTTTGTCGCAGAAACAATAGTACGCGCCGCCCAGCTCCACCAATTTTTCCGCATATTCACGGTAGATCGCCGCCCGCTCGCTTTGAATGTACGGCCCGTAATCGCCGCCTACGTCCGGTCCCTCGTCATAACGGATCCCCGCATCTTTGAGCGTATCGTATATGATCTGCACCGCATCCTCGACATACCGCTTGCTGTCCGTATCCTCCAGACGCAGAATAAACGACCCGCCCTGCTTCTTCGCATACAGATATCCGTACAGCGCCGTGCGCAAATTCCCGATGTGCATGTACCCCGTAGGACTCGGGGCAAATCTCGTCCTTACTTTCATGTTCCTTTCTCCTGTCAATCCCGCCGACGCGGGAACGTTTTATCGAAATTCGTCGATACGGCCGCACAGATAATAACTGTACCTGCCCTTCTTCGAAAATATTATGCTCTCGCGGAGCGTCACTCCGTTCAGCTTGCATACCTTGCCGATCTTCGCCAGCGATTCGTCGTCGCTCGGCGACGGGTCCGCTTTCCCGCTCGGATGATTGTGCGCCACGATCAGACTCTTCGGCGCCACCTCCGACAATATAAAACTCAATTCTTTGTCGTCGATCTCCACTTTGCCCGAATCCGCATTGCTCACGCTCTTCGTGCATACCAGCGCTCCGTCCGCATCCAGCAGATACAGCTCCAGCTTTTCACACGCGCAATCCGCAAACCTCTCCGCCGCGTACCGCTCCGTCTCTTCGTAATTGTAAAGACGTACGAACGAACTTCCGTCCCGCTTTACCCTGCGGTAAACCGCTCCCAGCAGGTACAGCCGCTCCGCCGTCCGCCTGCCGATCCCCGCAACCGCACACAAAAGACGCGGCGTCGCATTGAATACTCCGTACACATCCCCGAAACAGTCCAGCAACGTGTGCGCCGTCGGATTCGTGTTTTTGCGGCTGATAAAATTGAATAGCAGCGTCTCCAAAAGTTCACAGTCGGTAAACGACTCCCCATGCCCGAACAGCCGTTCGTACATCCTCTCTCTGTGCCCCTCGTGCATAATCTTTCGTATCTTCCGTTCTTTTTTTTCTATTTTACCATATCTGCTCCGTTTTGTACAGAGTTTTTGATGATCCGCTCCGCCAAACATTCATCTTCCGCCAAAAAGACAAAAAACGCTGTCCGAAAAGCCGATCGTGTCCAAAAAAACCGACCTCAATTCCGATCCGATCAAAAAAAGCCGTGCGGAGCGGCATCGCCGCTCCGCACGACCGGAGGGAAAATGATTTATGAATAGTGTCTGTGTGTTTTATTTTTCGCTCAGATCCAGATAGGTCACGGGATCGATGCTCTTGCCGTCCTGATATACCCCGAAATGCAGATGAGAGCCCTCATTGTATTCGTTGCCCATGGTGTCCGCCGCCGCCGAAACGGTGCCCAAAACATCGCCCTGCGCCACGGTGTCGCCTTCCTGCAAGCCCGACGCCACGTCAATGGACGCGTATTCGCTCTTTAAACCGTTCCCGTGATCGATGACCACCTTTCCGCCTTCCAGAAGCGTGTCCGTCACGCTCTCTACCGTGCCCGCATACGCCGCGGTCACCTGCGTTCCCGCGTCCGCTTTGAAATCCACGCCCTGGTGCAGGTTGTAACGGTTGAGCGTCGAATTGTACCAGAAGGTGTACGTCGTCGCGACCGTGCCGTCCGTCAAAGGCATGGAAAATACCACTTCCGTGCTCCCCGGTTCATCCGGCTCGTCCGCATCGTCATCGGGATCTTCCTCCCCGTCGTCGGGATTTTCCGGCTGGTTCAGCCCCGGATCCAGAGGATCGTCGCCCGGCATGCCCTGCGTCGCAAATACGACCGTCAGAACGATCGCCGCCGCAACGATCAGCGCGCACGCCGACACCAATACGTAATACAGATTCCTGCGTTTGATTTTGACGGGCGAAGATTCGCCCTGCTTGTTTTCTTGCATGATTTTGCCTCCGAAACATTTTTGTTAATTGAATTTTTGACCGATTTCCGATGTTTATACCTGCCGCCGCAAAAAAATTTGAAAATTTTTTTGCGGCGGCAGGTTTTAAAAGGCCTTTCGCGCTCAATATCCCCCGAATATCAGCGGACTTCCTATGCACGCCCCCTCGCCCCGCACCGCGATGTGCAGGTTCACCCGCTCTCCGTCCAGCCATACGCCGCCATCCAGCCGCGGCGTATAATAATAGTAATCGGTCACGTCCTGCGTCTTCTGCGTAAACAACAGCGCCGCATCGTATTTCTCCGCCTGCGCGAACGCGTCCGACGCCCTGTCGTACCGCGCGCTCTCCCCCGCAAGCGAATGCGCCGCAAGTTTTTCCGCCAACGCCGCCGACGGCTCCGCCGTCACGATCTCCGCCTGCGAACTCGCGCTCCGCAAATAAAAGGTGTATCCCTGCGCCCCGTCAAACAGCAATCCCCTGTCCAATACCTGCGGCACCGCAAGCAGCACCAGCGCCAACGCAAGCGCGCACATCGTAGCCATCCACCTGCCGCGCATATCCCGCCTCCCTTTCCTTTCCGTCACGGCCCCTGACGCCGCCAAGGCGCAAAAAAACCGCTTCCGTGTTCGTTCGGAAGCGGTTATTCCCCCTTTTCGGGTTGTTTATACCTGTTTTCTGTTTTTCGCCGCGCCGCCCGTATCCGACGCGAAAAAAGCTGTGCCGAAACGCGCGGCTCTTGCCGAGGGCGCATTCGTCACTGCTTTCCCTTCCTGCCGAGCGGAATGTGTGCGCACGCGTTCACGGAAAGATCGGCAAAATCGCGCGCGCGGTAACGCACCAGCCCCTCCGACGCGATCATCGCCGCGTTGTCCGTGCAATACTTCTTTTCGGGCAACACGCAACGTATGCCCTTTGCCGCACACGCGCGCTGCAGCTTTTCGCGCAGGTATCCGTTCGCGATCACGCCGCCGCCCGCCGCCACCGTCTTGCAGCCGCAGCGCTCCGCCGCCGCGACCGCCCGCTCGGCAAGCACGTCGCACGCCGCGCTCTGGAAGGACGCCGCCACGTCCGCACGGCTGTATTCCTCCCCCTTCTGCTCCTTGTTGTGACAATAGTTGATGACCGCCGTCTTCAACCCGCTGTACGAAAAATCAAACCCGTTGCCCTTGAACATCTTCGGAAATTCTATGCACGCCCGCCCCTCCCGCGCCAGCCGCTCTATGTTCGGCCCGCCCGGATAAGGCAGCCCCAAAACGCGCGCCGCCTTGTCAAACGCCTCGCCCGCCGCGTCGTCCCGCGTGGAACCGAGGATCTCAAATTCCGTATAACTCTTCGTGTAAAGGACGGCCGTATGCCCCCCGCTCGCCAAAAGCGTGACAAACGGCGGTTCCAGCAAAGGATCGGCAAGATACGCCGCCGCCATGTGACCGCGGATATGATCGACCGCGATCAGCGGCACGCCCAGCGAATACGCAAACGATTTGGCAAACGACAACCCCACCAAGAGCGCGCCCAACAGCCCCGCTCCGTACGTCACCGCCACCGCGTCCAGTTCTTTCTTTTCGATCCCCGCCTGCTCCAACGCGCCGTGCACCGCGGCATCGATGGCATCCGTATGCGCGCGGGACGCGATCTCGGGCACGACGCCGCCGTACTTCGCCTGCTCCGCCGCCGACGAGAGAATTACGTTGGAAAGAAGTTTCCTTCCCCGCACCACCGCCGCGGCCGTCTCGTCGCACGAGCTCTCGATCCCCAAGATCAGCGGCTCTTCTTTCAGTTTCAGCCCCGCAAACCGCTCTGCATACTCCATACACACCTCTCTTTTCCGCAACTTCCAAGCCCTCTGCGCCGCGCGCCCTCACACTTTCGCCGCGCCGCGTTCCCTCCTTTTGCGGATCCGCCGCAAAGGCGGCATTTTCAAAAAAATGAGGGACGCACCCTCATTTTTTGGGAATTTTTCTGTTCTTAGGCAGACGGTCGTACACGACGACGCGCTCGTCGCCCTTAAAAATATCGTCGAATGCGGGCTTATACAGCGCCGCAATGTATTCGCTGATATAGATCTTTCCCGCGAACGAAGATGCGTAAAGCTCTTCGAGAAAATCAAATTCCAGCACCATGTCGCAGATCTTTTGCTTGCGGAAGGTGATGCCCGTTGCCGTGCGCGTTTCGCAGACGTCCAGCTCACTCTCGTCCGCGCCGCGCAGCAACACCAGCGCGGGGATCGCCGCTTCCCCGTTCTCCGTGGCAAACGCCGCGCGCACAAACCCTTTGCCGCGGCGGTATTCGTCGTAAATACAGATGATCGCCGCACCGATCTGCTCCGCCGCGATCTTTTTCGGAATGCCCGCCGCCTTATACCGCAGGATATTGCCGTCCAGCCCGTATTTTTCAAAAATCACAAACTGCGGGAGAACGGCCAAAAGCACGCCGAACGCCGCGCATCCGATCGCAAGCGGCAGAATGTCCGTCCAGAAAAAGGCAAGTACGCCCAAAACCGCAAAGATCCCGCCCAGCACCAGAAAAAAGATCATGTTCGGCTTTCTGCGGTAAGTTTTGAAATATTTCTTCATCGCCGTGCCCCAAAAACCAAGCGCGATTTCGCCGCGCATGCACAAAAGCGCCGCTCTCGGCGCTTTTTGTCAGCTCTTTTTCAGATAATCGATTATGAACGGCTGAATGTCTCCGTCCATCACCGCCTGTATGTTTCCCGTCTCACAGCCCGTGCGGTGATCCTTGACCAGCGTGTACGGGCAAAACACGTAACTGCGGATCTGGCTGCCCCACTCGATCTTCTTGATCTCGCCCTTGATGCTCTGCTCGTTGGCAAGCCTCTCGCTCTCTTTCAGCTCGATCAGCTTGCTGCGCAGCATCTTCATCGCCATTTCACGGTTCTGGATCTGCGAACGCTCGTTCTGGCAGGCAACCACGATCCCCGTCGGAATGTGCTGAATGCGGATCGCCGACTCCGTCTTGTTGATGTGCTGTCCGCCCGCGCCCGAAGAACGGTACGTCGTCACTTTCAGATCTTCCGAACGTATCTCCACGTCTCCGTCATCGTCGATCTCGGGCATCACTTCCAACGACGCAAACGACGTATGACGCCGCTTGTTCGCATCGAACGGAGAGATCCTGACAAGACGGTGCACTCCCTTTTCCGCTTTCAGATAGCCGTATGCGTTCTCGCCCTCGATCTTGAAATCCACGCTCTTGATCCCCGCTTCGTCGCCGTCCAGCCTGTCCAGCTCCGTCACTTTAAATCCGTTGCGCTCCGCATAACGCGTGTACATGCGGTAAAGCATGGATACCCAGTCGCAGCTCTCCGTGCCCCCCGCACCCGAATGCAAGGTCAAAAGCGCGTTGTTCGCATCGTATTTGCCCCGCAATAACGTGCGGATACGCATGTCCTCCAAGTCCTCTTCCACCGTCTGCAACAGCGAATCCAGCTCCGGCACAAGATCCTCTTCTTCCGTCTCTTCGATCAGATCGATGACCGAATTCACCTCTTCCAGCGCCTTCTTGCCCTTTTCGTAAGAATGGATCCTGCCCTCGACCGATGCAATTTCCCTGCCGAGCTTGGTCGACTTTTCAAGGTCCTGCCATACCTCCGGCTTTTCCTGCTCCGCTTTCAGTTCGGCAAGCTTCCCCACCAGAACATCGATATCCAGCGCCTCTTTCGTCTCCTGCAACGTGTCCGAAAGAGCTTTGGCGCGCAATCTGTAATCGTCCGCTTTAAACATATACACCTCGTTACTTTTCCCGTCGATTATACCATTAGACGGCAAATTTGTCAATCGTTGTCGGCTTACGCCCGCCATTTGCACGCCCAAAGATCAAAATTCGGGTGTTTTCGGCAGAAAAATACCCGCAAAAAAGCGGGACGCTTTTGCCGTCCCGCTTTTTCGGTCATTCTTTCGTGTATTTTGTGCGGTGGCCTTTGTTCCCCTCCGGCCGCAGATCGTTCGGAAAATATGTATCCGTTTTCAAATCAAGGGCGATCTCCTGCAATTTGTTCACCAGAAAATAACAGTTTTCCAGATCGTAAAGCACCGCCGCCCCGCCGCGGCTCTTGATATAGATGTCCCCGACCTTGCAGAGCCTGTCGATGATACCCACTTTCAGGTTCACGGAGCCGATATCGGCATAGTAAATATTCTTGAAATCGATGCCTATGATGCCCGATTTTATGATGATACGCTTATCCGTAAACGCATATTCGAGATTTTTGTGCTGTCGGTTCGCCGTCACGACGTGCGAGATCCAGATCCACACGGGCAAGAGGTGGAAGGCAAAAAAGACGCACAAAACTATGACGATCGGCGTCGGCATGCTCGCGCCCATCAGGCACAGCATCACGATAAACCCGCTGTCGAACGCCAGCCACAACAGGGCGATCGGCAGCATGGTCAGAATGCGGTTGAGAATAAACGCCGAACGCTTCGGCTTGCCCTGCCAAAGCACCTGTTCCCCTTCCGCCAGTATCGAACCGATCTCCCGATAATCCTTGGTTTCGTCGATTTTAAAAAAATTCTCGTTTAATCCCGACATATTCTCCCTCCTCTTTTTTGATTGTATCACGTGCGGCACGCTTTGTCAACGGTTTGCACAAAAAGAGGACACCGCCGACAGACAAACCGCCCCCCGCGGCGTCCGCGCCGAAAACGCGGACGCCGCGGGGGCGGCCCTTCGATCCATGCGGATCAGTTGTTCTTTCCGCAGCAGTTTTTATATTTCTTTCCGCTTCCGCAAGGGCAGGGATCGTTGCGGCCGGGAGTTTTGTCCGCACGCACCGACGCCTTGGCGCCCTCGGGCGAATTGGTGGAAAGCTGCGCGCTGTTTTCCGAAAGGTTCTTCGGCGCTTCGATGGGCTGTACCATCGGGCGCGTCACTTCGATGCGCACCTTCAACAGCATCGCGATCGTGTTGAAGCGGATGCGGTCGGTCATCTCGTCGAACATCTCGTAACCTTCCTGCTTGTAGGAGATCACGGGATCGACGTTGCCGTACGCACGCAGGCCGATACCTTTGCGCAGCTGGTCCATCGCGTCGATCTGATCGATCCAGTTGCGGTCTACGTTCATGAGCAGGAACCTGCGCTCCACGTCCGAATAGTCGATGCCCAGGTCTTCCTTAACTTCCGCGATCTTCTGCTCGTATGCCTTTTCCGTCGCCTTGATGATCTTATCGATCGCCGTATCCACGTCCCAGCGGTTGAGCTTATCTTGCGTGATGAAATCGGAACCCTCGGGAAGCAAACGGTTCTCCAAAGCGCGGTTGAGCACCGCCGCATCCCACTTCTCGGGCATCTGGTCGATGTTCACCGCCTCCGATACGACTTTGCGCACAAAGTCGGGAATGAATGCCGTCACCTGGCCGTGCACGTCCTCGCCTTTGAGAACTTTCATGCGCTCCGCGTACATCACTTCGCGCTGTTTGTTCATGACGTCGTCGTATTGCAGGACGTTTTTACGGATACCGAAGTTGCGGCCTTCGATCGCCTTCTGCGCATTCTCGATGCCGCGCGAAAGCATCTTCGATTGCAGGCAGGTGTCCTCGTCCTTGCAGAACACCGAATAGATGCGTTTGAGACGGTCGCCGCCGAAACGCTTGATCAGATCGTCTTCCAGCGAAATGAAGAAAATGGATTCGCCCGGGTCGCCCTGACGTCCGCTTCGGCCGCGCAGCTGGTTGTCGATACGGCGGGATTCGTGCCGCTCCGTACCCAATATGCACAGTCCGCCCGCTTTGACGACCTGCTCCTTCTCCGCGTCCGTTTCCGCCTTGTACTTTGCATACAGCTCGTCGTACATCGCGCGGTATTGCTTGCGCTGCTCCTCCGCCTCGCCCTGCAATTCCGCATACGACGTCGCAAGCTCGATCATCTCATGCTCGACGCCCTCTTCGCGCATGCGCTTTTTGGCAAGATACTCGGGGTTGCCGCCCAAAAGAATATCCGTGCCGCGGCCCGCCATGTTCGTCGCGATCGTCACCGCGCCCAGACGCCCCGCCTGCGCCACGATCTCCGCCTCGCGCTCGTGGTTCTTCGCGTTCAGAATGTTGTGCTTGATGCCGTTTTTGCGCAGCATCTTCGCGATCTCTTCGCTCTTTTCCACCGTCGCCGTACCGATCAGCAGAGGCTGACCTTTTTCGTGACGCTCGGTGATCTCTTTCAACAGCGCACGCTTTTTGCCGTCCACCGTCGAATACACCGCATCCGGCATGTCCTTGCGGATCACAGGCTTGTTCGTGGGGATCTCCAGAACGTCCAGCGAATAAATGGTGCGGAATTCTCCCTCTTCCGTCTTCGCCGTACCCGTCATGCCCGAAAGTTTCTTGTACAGACGGAAGAAATTCTGGAAGGTGATGGTCGCATACGTCTTGTTTTCGTTGCGCACCTTCACCCCTTCCTTCGCCTCGATCGCCTGGTGCAAGCCGTCCGAATAGCGGCGCCCGATCATAAGACGGCCCGTAAACTCGTCGACAATGATCACTTCGCCGTCGTTGACGATGTAATCTTCGTCGCGGCGGAACAGCTTGTGCGCTTTCAGCGCCTGCTGGATATGATGGTTGAGCGACGCGTTCTCGATGTCGCCCAGGTTTTCAATGTTGAAGAAACGCTCCGCTTTCGCCGCGCCCTTTTCCGTGATCTGCACCGTGCGGTCTTTGCGGTCGATCACATAATCCCAGTCGCCGTATTTCGCGCCCTTGGCTATGTCGTCGTAATCGCCGTATTTGGATTCCTCTTCCGGCTCTTCCTCTTCTTCCGCCGCCTTCTTGCGCTTCTTTTTGCTGTCTTTGTCCTCTTCCCCTTTCGCGCCTTCGTCGTCGAAACCGCCTTCCAGCGTGCGAACGAATTTGTCCACGCGCTCGTAAAGTTCGCTGGATTTGTCGCCCTTGCCCGAAATGATCAGCGGCGTGCGCGCTTCGTCGATGAGAATGGAGTCCACTTCGTCCACGATCGCAAAATCCAGATCGCGCTGGACCATGCGTTTGAGGTCGGTCTTAAGATTGTCGCGCAGATAGTCAAATCCCAATTCGTTGTTGGTCGCATAGGTGATGTCGCAGTTGTATGCCGCCTGCTTTTGCGTGTCGTCCATGCCCGGTACGACCACGCCCACCGTCAGGCCGAGGAAACGGTGCACTTTTCCCATCCATTCGGCGTCACGCTTTGCCAGATAATCGTTGACCGTGACGATGTGCACGCCCTTGCCCGCCAGCGCGTTGAGGTAGGCGGGAAGCGTCGCGACAAGGGTTTTTCCTTCGCCCGTCTTCATCTCGGCGATACGGCCCTGGTACAGCGCGATGCCGCCGATGATCTGCACATGGTAATGCTTGAGTTTGAGCACGCGCCACGCCGCTTCGCGCACGACGGCAAATGCGTCGTACAAAATATCGTCCAGCGTTTCCCCTGCCGCAAGACGGCCCTTGAGCTTCTCCGTCTGACTGCGCAGCTCGGCATCCGACATCTTTGCGTATGTGGGTTCGAGCGCCTCGATACGGCTCGCCATCTTGTCCAGTTTTTTCAAACTGCGGCGGGAATCGCCGTTGAACAAGTAATTGATAAGTCCCATAAACTGCTCCCCGCCGCGGCGCAAAAAATTCGCGCCGCGGCAAAAAAATTTCTTGACCCTTCCGTGCCGCCGCAAAACGCGGCATCACTGCATATTGGTTTTATTTTACACTATTTTCCCGAAAATGTAAAAGATTTTTAAACGTATTTTGACAATTCGGCAGGATTTTAACCTGTTTATCACTTTCCGTCCCCGTCCGCCGCGCGCATCGGCACGCTCGCCGCCGTCAGTACATACACCTTTTGCGCGCCTGCGCGCAAAAGGGCCCGTGCCACAGCATCCGCTGTGGCACCCGACGTGAGCACGTCGTCCACCAAAACGATTTTCTTGCCGCGGCACAGCGCCCGCTCGTGCACGCGAAAACTCCCGTTAAGATTCTTCGCCCGCTCCCTCGCGTTCAAGTCTTTCTGCGCCGACGTCTCGCGCGTCTTCACCAGCATTCCGTCCGCGACCGGAATGCCCGAACGCGCGGACAGCTCTTCCGCCAACAGGCGCGATTGGTTGTATCCGCGCCGCTTCTCCGCCGACGGCGTCATCGGCACATACGCAAGAAAATCTGCCGACGCAAACCTCGCCAATAACGGGAGCATGTATGCCGCAAGCGCCTCGGCAACGTGCTTCCCGCCCGTTTTCAGCTTCTTGATCAGCCCCACCGTTTCCCCTTCGTACACAAATACGCTGCGCGCCGCGTCGAATTCCGGCATGTTCGCTTTGCATTCCATGCACACGGGATAATCCTCCGGAATGCGCCTGCCGCATTTTTCGCAGACATACCCCGCATTGAACGGCAGGCTCTCCAGACATCTCTTGCAAAAATAATCGTCCGAAAACAGCTCCGCCCGACAACAGACGCACGTAAGATATTCGCCCGAGATCAATTCCCGCGTGTACGCCGCCGCTGCCCTGATCCGCTCCGTCGCTCTCATTTTCCCCCTCTCAGACGCAAAAAAGGGCGAAATCGCCCTTTTTTGCGCATACTGCGCCTTATTTTTTAAGTTCTGCGGCAAGTTCTTTTGCCATGTCCGTTTTCTCCCAGGGGAATTCCTCCCTCCCGAAATGGCCGTACGCCGCCGTCTTCTTGAATATCGGCTTACGAAGCCCCAGCTTCTGTATGATCGAAAGCGGACGCAGGTCAAAATGCTTGCGCACGATGGCCGCAAGCTCCTCGTCCGATACTTTGCCCGTCCCGTACGTGTTCACGAACACCGATACAGGATTGGCAACCCCGATCGCATACGCAAGCTGCAATTCGCACTCGTCCGCAAGATGCGCCGCCACGACGTTCTTGCAGATGTACCGCGCCATATACGCGGCGCTGCGGTCCACTTTCGTGCTGTCCTTGCCCGAAAACGCCCCGCCGCCGTGCGCACACCTGCCGCCGTACGTGTCCACAATGATCTTTCTGCCCGTCAGACCGCTGTCCCCTTCGGGCCCGCCGATCTCAAACCTGCCCGTCGGATTGATAAAGTATTTCGTGTCCTTATCCAGAAGTTTCGCGTCCACCACTTCGTCGATCACGTACTTTTTGATGTCCGCTTTCAGCTGTTCCTGCGATACGTGCTCGTCATGCTGCGCCGAAACGACGACCGTATCCACGCGCACGGGCTTTTTGTCCTCGTATTCCACGGTGACCTGCGTCTTTCCGTCCGGACGCAGATAGGGCAAAAGCCCGCTCTTGCGCACTTCCGCAAGACGCATGGCCAGCTTCTGCGACAATACCGCCGTCAGCGGCATCAGCTCGGGCGTCTCGTTGACGGCATAACCGAACATCATGCCCTGGTCCCCCGCCCCGATCTTGTCCGCGGCGTCGCCGCCCGCTTTGCTCTCCAAAGAATTGTCCACGCCCAGCGCAATGTCTGCACTCTGCCCGTGGAGCGCCGTGATCACCGCCAGCGAATTGTACGAAAATCCCTGCCCGTGCGTATAACCGATCTCCTTGACCGTATCGCGCACGATCCTCGATATATCCACGTAACAGTCGGTGGACAGCTCGCCCATGACCAGCACCATGCCCGTCGTCGCACAGCATTCGATCGCCACGCGCGAATTTTCGTCCTGCGCCAGCACCGCGTCCAGCACAGCATCCGAAATCTGGTCGCACACTTTGTCGGGATGCCCTTCCGTTACGCTTTCACTCGTAAAATAATAACGCATCTTTTCTCCTCGGCCGCGCCGCCTGCCCGCTCCTCCGCAGGCTTCGCCCGCCTCCTGCCCCGTTCGGCACATAGGAAGGCGTTTCGGCGCCGTTCAATTTATTTCCACCATATTATAGTATGAATCGCCCGCCTTGTCAATAATTTGCCCCTCCGCATACCGACAATGCTTTGCAAACAGCAAAAAATATGGTACAATCTGTGTATGTCGAACATCTGCAAACTCTGCCCCGCCGAATGCGGCGCGGACAGAACTTCTCAACGCGGCGCCTGCGGCGCCGACAATACCGTGCGCATCGCCAAATACGGCCTGCACCCCTTCGAAGAACCGTGCATCTCCTTCAAAAACGGATCGGGAACCGTGTTCTTCGGCGGCTGCGCGCTCCGCTGCGCCTTCTGCCAGAATTTCGAGATCTCACGCGCCGCCGTCGGAACCCCCTACACCCCCGAAAAACTCGCCGAACTCTTCGCGCGGCTCGAGGACATGGGCGCGGACAACATCAACCTCGTCACCGCCTCCCACTACGTGCCGCAGCTCTTGAAGGCTTTCTCCGTCTATCGGCCCAAAATCCCCGTCGTGTACAACACCCACTCTTACGAAAAACTCGAGGCCCTGCAGGCGCTGGATCCGTACATCGACGTGTACCTTCCCGACCTCAAATACTTTTCGCCGAAAATTTCCCAAAGATATACGGGCAAATCCGATTATTTCGCATACGCGTCCCGCGCGGTCGGGTTCATGGCGCGCCGCGAATGCGTCTTCGACGGCGGCAAAATGGTGCAAGGCTGCATCGTGCGCCACCTCGTGCTCCCCCTCTGCACCGACGATTCCTTACAGATCGTACGCTGGTTTGCCGCCCTGCACTCCCCCGCCTATTTCTCGCTCATGGGACAATACACCCCCTGCGGTGACATCGCAAAATTCCCCGAGCTTCAGCGCCGCATCACCCCGCGCGAATACCGGAAAGTGCGCGACTTCCTCCTCGAATGCGGCATCGAGCGCGCTTTCGTTCAGGACGCCGCCTCCGCCGACGGGAAATTTATCCCCGATTTTTCTCCCGATTCCCAAACGCTTTTCTGAAATTTTCACCAACACCGTTTTGTGGTTTTTATCAACTTTTTTTGATTTTATCGGAAAAAACGGTCATTTTTCCGACTGGCGGACAAATAAGTGCCGCGCTTTTACAAGTTTTTTCACGAGCGGAGCGACTTCGGCGGGCTGCGCCGCGGCGAGCTCGCGCTCAAGCTGTTCGATTTCGGACAAAGTGATCTTTTTCATACCGCTATTTTGCGGATATTTTTGGAAATTATGCTGATAACTCTGGATAACGTACGCTTCGGCTACGACGACAAAATCATTTTGGACGGCGTCTCGTTCACCCTCTCGGAAAAGGAACGCATCGGCTTTATCGGTGCAAACGGCGAGGGGAAAACCACGCTGCTACGGCTCATGGCGGGCTCGCTTTCGCCCGACGAAGGCAAAATCTACAAAAAAGGCGGGCTGAAAATCGGCTGGCTGGAACAAAACGGCGGCCTGGAAAGCGATAAGACCGTCTACGAGGAGATGCGCTCCGTCTTCGGGCAGGTGTACGGCTGGATCGGCCGCCTGCGCGAAACCGAACAAAAACTCGCCTCCGTGCCCTACGGAGGCGAGCAATACCGCGAACTCTCTTCAAAATACGAACAGCTGGAACGCGCCGTCGCCGCCGCGGACGGGTACAACGCCGACGTCAGGATCAAAACCGTACTCAACGGCATGGGCTTTGCGGATATGTACGACCAGAAGATCTCCACCATGAGCGGCGGGGAAAAGACCCGCCTCAAACTGTGCAGGCTGCTGCTCGAAGAGCCCGAACTGCTCTTTTTGGACGAGCCCACCAACCACCTCGACGTGCAGACCTTGTTCTGGCTGGAAGATTACCTCAAAGAGTACCGCGGCGCCATCTTCACCGTTTCGCACGACCGCTATTTCCTCGACGCCGTCGTCGGGAAAATCTTTGAACTGGAAAACAAAAAAGTGACGGCGTTCCGCGGAAATTACTCCAAATACAAAATTTTAAAGGCCGAAAAATACGAACACGATTTAAAAGAATATGAACGCCAGCAGGAAGAGATCGCGCAGCTGAAAGATTACGTCGCGCGAAACATCGTGCGCGCGACGACCGCCAAAAGCGCGCAGTCGCGCGTGAAAAAGCTGGAATCCATGGAGCTCCTCGAAAAGCCCCTTCCGCCGCCGAAGCCTCCCAAATTTTCCTTCGACACCGTCGAAAAAAGCGAGGAGCGCGCCCTCTCCGTAACGGGGCTCTCCCTTTCCGCGGGCGGAAAAACACTGCTTCGTGACGCCTCTTTCGAGGTGCGCCGCGGCGAAAAGATCGCGATCGTGGGCGAAAACGGCACGGGAAAATCCACGCTCATACGCGCGCTCGTGCAAAAGCGCGACCTCGCCGTGCGCTGGGGACGCTTCAACAAGATCGGCTATTACGACCAGGAAAACGCCGACCTCGACCCCGAAGAGACGGTCTTGGGCGCGCTGTGGCACAAACATACGGGCATGACGCAGACGCAGGTGCGCGCCCTGCTCGCCCGCGCCAAGCTCGACGACGAGGACATGGAAAAAAAGGTCAAAAACCTCTCGGGCGGAGAACGCGCCAAACTCTCCCTCGTCCTGCTGGAAGCGCTCTGCGCCAACTTCCTCGTCCTGGACGAGCCCACCAACCACCTTGACCTGCCCGCCCGCGAAAGCCTGGAATCGGCTTTGAAAGCCTTCGACGGCACCCTCCTGTTCGTTTCGCACGACCGCTATTTCATTCAGGGGCTCGCCGATAAGATCATAGAGATCGGCGAGGGAAACCTCACCGTCTATGACTGCGGCTACGAGGAGTACACGGCGGCAAAAAAAGCGCGGGAAGAGCAACAGCTTTCCGCGAAAAAAGCAGAGAAAGCGGAAATGCGCGCCGCGCAAAGCGCGGCGTCTTACCGCTCCAAAGCCGAACGCGCCGAAGAGGCAAAGAAAAAACAAAAGCTCAAAGAGACGGAGAGCAAGATCGCCGCCGCCGAAGCGGAGATCGCCGCGCTCAACGGCGAGATCGCAAAGCCCGACATCGCCGCGGACTACAAACTTCTGACCGAAAAATGCGCGCGGCTCGACGAATTGCACGCGATCGTCGAAAAACTTTACGAAGAATACGAAACGCTCCTATAAAACTTTCCGCGCAGTTTCTGCGATTTGCAAAAAACAAAGAAATCGCCCGCATCGGACGAAAGATAAAAGAGCGGCGCCCCGCGAAAATTTCGCGGGGCGCCGCTCTTTTTTACTTTATCTAAAACAACTGCAATATATCCACCAGAACGGCAAAACCGATGAGCAGAATAAAGCCCGCCGCGTGAATGACCGCTTCCACTTTGCGGTTGATCGGCTTTTTCCGTATCCATTCGATGATCGTGAACACGATCTTCGAACCGTCCAG
This sequence comes from uncultured Clostridia bacterium, assembly GCA_944341655.1. GTDB lineage: Bacteria > Bacillota > Clostridia > Christensenellales > Borkfalkiaceae > Borkfalkia. The sequence continues at coordinate 19,950 of CALVMA010000099.1, forward strand.
CGCGGGGATCGGCAACAGGTTGAACACCGCAAGATTGACGCCGATAAACGCCGCGATCTCCATAAACTGCTGCACGCTCCGCGACGCGATCTCCGACGTCAGCTTGATCGTCGTGACCGGCCCGCCGAACGCCGAAAGCCCCAGATCGCCCGTGAAAAGCTGGCCGAGCACTTTGAAGATCGTCCCGCCGATCTGAAAAGAATACACGAACGACCGCCCCAGCGTTTCAAAAAAGCCGAATCCCCTGTACGCCGCCGAATAGACCATGTAAGAATAACTCTCGCCGTCCTCCGCATACCGCTTTTCTATGCCCAGCGTATCCCAAAGAGTGTTCGTGTCCGTCAGGTTTTCAAAATCCGCGTCGCGGCGCAGCATCACTTTGATCTCCTGCTCGCTCCTGCCCGTTTCCCCCTTGCGCGAAACGGTAAACGATACGAGATCTCCCTCCTTCCTGCCTTCCAGCGCTTCCATAAGGTCGCTCGTAAGGTAAACGCCCTTCCCTTCACAGCGAATGATCACGTCCTCGTCGCAAAAAGAATACGCCCCGACCGCGATCCCGTTCTGCGTGGTCGGCGACGCGTCCACGCGGTAGGTCATCAGCAAAAGCTGACCGTATGCGAAAAAAGAGATCACGATCAGCAACAGCGCAAGCACATAGTTCATGAACGCGCCAGCAAACAGCACGATGATCCTCTGCCACGGCTTTTTGTTGTTGAACGCGTCCGGATGCGCGTTGTCGCCCTCTTCCCCCTCGAACGCACAGTATCCTCCCAGCGGCAACGCGCGCACGGAAAAGATCTCGCCGTTCTTTTTGGTGCGCTTGAAGAGCGCCGGCCCGAACCCGATCGCAAATTCGTTGATCTTAAATTTGAATATCTTGCCCGCGACATAATGCCCGAATTCATGTACCGTGATCATTGCCAGCAATATCAGGATCGCAAGCAATACCGAACCCACCGTGCGCATGACGTCCGCAAAGGCGAGAAGATTGAGCGACATACGCCCTCCTTTCCCGTTTTATTTCAAGCGTTCGGCGAAAGCCGCGCGCGCCGCCGCGCGCGCGGCGGCGTCCGCCTCTTCCAGCGCGCCGTAGCTCTCCGCGCTGCCGCGCAGATCCCGCGACAACACGTCCTCTATAATTTCTGCAATTTGCGTGTATTTTATTTGTCCGCGCAGAAAAGCCGAAACGGCAATTTCTCCCGCCGCGTTCAAAACGCAGGGATACGTTCCGCCTTTTTCCGCACAGGCAAGCGCCAGCGAAAAACAGGGATACCGCCGCTCTTCCGCCTTTTCGAAATGCAGCGCGCCGATTTTCGCGAAATCGACGGGCGCAAGCCCACAGTCAAGCCGCTCCGGATAGGTCAGGGCAAGCTGAATGGGCAGCTCCATCGACGGCATGCCCATCTGCGCCAAAACCGCCCCGTCCGCAAACTCGACCATCGAATGCACGATGCTCTCCCGATGCACCAAAACTTCGATCTGCGAAAGCGCCGCACCGTACAGGTGCATCGCTTCCATCACCTCGAATCCCTTGTTGAGCATGGTCGCACAGTCGATCGTGATCTTCGCGCCCATGTTCCAGTTCGGATGCGCCAACGCCCTTTCCGCCGTGACCTTTTCCAGATCTTTAAGCGGCACGTCCCGCAAAGCTCCCCCGCTCGCCGTCAAAAGGATCTTCCGGAAGGGCGCGCCGCGGTCAAAATTCAGGCATTGCCAGATCGCGGAATGCTCGCTGTCCACGGGCAGGATCTTCGCTCCCTTCTGCCGCGCCAGCGGCATCACGAGATGCCCCCCGACGACCAGGCTCTCTTTGTTCGCCAGCGCAACGTCTTTGCCCGCCCGCAACGCACAGAGCGCCGCTTTCAGCCCCGCAAAACCCGTGACCGCCACGAGCACCACGTCGGCATCCGCACAGGCGCACGCTTCCTCGAACGCGCGCTCCCCGCACGCAAACCGCGTCCCCTGCGGCAGGACGGCGTCCGCGCCGTCCTGCCGCAGGACCGCAACGTCCGGACGCACGAGCGCCGCCTGCTCCGACAGCCGCTTCGCATCCGAATTCGCCGCCAACGCCACCACACGGAAACGCTCGGGATACCGCATACATACGGCGATCGCCTGTCTGCCGATCGACCCCGTACTCCCGATGATCGCTATTTTTTTCATATCTTTCCTTCCGTTCAATATATGCCTTAAAAAATTTTTTATGCCGTTTTCGGCATAAGTTTCCGCACCCGCAAACAAAAATCAGGGTGTCGCCCGCAAAGGCGCGCGCTGTCTTTCGGCAAAGCCCGCAAGCAAAAATCAGGGCACCGCCCGCAAAGGCGCGCAAACTTTTTGCAAAGCCCGCAAACAAAAATCAGGGCACCGCCCGCAAACTTTTTGCAAAGCCCGCGGCAAATGCCGATACCGTAAAACGGAGCGCTGCCGCGGCGCTTGCGTACTTTTCGCCTGCAACACCGCGGCAAAAAAACCCGAAGTTGCAAAACGGGGCGGTGTTGTCCGCCCCGTAAATCCTAAAAGCCGCTCAGATCACAAAGAGCAGGAACGCAAGATAGATCAGCGTGCTCGCATACAACGTGCCGTCGATGCGGTCGAGAACGCCGCCGTGTCCCGGCAACAATTTTCCCATGTCCTTGATCCCCGCCTTGCGCTTGATGACGCTCTCCACCAGGTCGCCGAACTCCGTCATGACCGAACAAAACAGCCCGATCAGCGCAAACAGCACCCACGGCGCGCCCGCCCAGCCGCTGAACACGCCCGCATACACGTAGCCCGTCGTGATCGTATACAGCCAATAGAGCAATACGCTCGCAAGGCTGCCGAACACGATCCCGCCGACCGCGCCCGATATCGTCTTGTTCGGGCTGATCGTCGGGCAAAGTTTCTTGCCGCGCACGAGGCTGCCCACAAAAAACGCAAACGTGTCCGTCACGGGAGAGGTGACGAATATGAGCAGCAGCGCCAGCGCCGAACCCTCGGGCAGATCGTTCGCGAGCAGCGTCGTGGACAGGATCGCCGTCGGATAAAATCCGCACAAAAGCGCCGCGCCCGTGCCTTTCAGATCCGTGTTGCGATGATCGACGACCAAAAAGCTCAGCAATACCAGCGCAAACAGAAAGGACAGCGTCAGCAGACAGCGGTACCCCGCCCGCACGTGTATGGATTCCGCAATGTAATAGGAAGGCGTAAACAAAATCGCATACCCGTAAACCAGCACCTTCTGCGACAGGCTCATCGGCATGGTAGGCTCCGTTTCCTGGCCGTCCGCAAGCTTGCGGTTGCCCGAAAACGCATGCACCATCTCGATCGTGCCGAACAGCGAAAACGCGTAAACGAGAATGCCGAAAAGCCGCGTATCGATGATACGCAACGCAAAAAAGCCGATGATCACAGCAAAATATACAGTTCCGGTAATGATCCTTGTGCGAAGCATGGCTATTCCTCCTGCACGTTCCCGAAACGCCGATCGCGCGCGGAATAATTCTCAATGGCCCGTTCCAGATCCCTTTTGGAAAACTCCGGCCACATCTTTCCAGTGAAATACAGTTCCGAATACGCCGCCTGATACAACAGAAAATTGCTCAGACGCAATTCCCCGCCCGTCCGGATGATCAAATCGGGATCGGGAATGCCGCCCGTGTACAACAGCGACGAAAAACTCTTCTCATCCACAAACCTGCCGTACGATACCGCCGCATTCACCGCACGCACGATCTCCTGGCGCGCTCCGTAATTGATGCAAATGTTCAAAAGCCCCTTTGCATACTGCGACGTCTCTTCCGTCACTTGCAGAATGTCTTCCTGAATGTCGGGCGGCAGCGCCGTGATGTCGCCCACCACGTTGATCTTCACGCCCGCTTCCCGCAATTTGTCCCGCTTCTTTCCGAAAAAAGTGCGGAAAAGCTCAAAAAGTTCGTCCAACTCTTCTTTGGGCCTTTTGAGGTTCTCCGTCGAAAGCGCATAAACCGTCACGATGCGCACACCCAGCTCAAACGCATGGCCGCATACCTTGAACATGTTCTGTACGCCCGTTTTGTGACCGTACGCGCGCGGACGGAACCGCCGCTTTGCCCATCGCCCGTTCCCGTCCATGATCAATGCTATATGGACGGGCAATTTGATTTTCTTCATACCCTTGCCCTTTTATACGGACATGATCTCTTTTTCTTTCTCGGATGTAAGTTTTTCGATCTGCTCGATGGTCTTGGATACCGTCTTTTCCACGTCCTTTTCCACAGATGCGCATTCATCTTCCGATATCTCTTTGCCGTTCTTCATCTTTTTCAGCGCGTCCATCACGTCGCGGCGCACGTTGCGCACCGCAACTTTCGAGTCCTCCGACAAAGACTTGATCTGCTTCGCAATGTCGCGGCGGCGCTCTTCCGTAAGATCGGGGAAGATCAGACGGATCACTTTGCCGTCATTGGTCGGATTCAACCCGATGTTCGATGCCAGGATCGCCTTTTCGATGCCTTTGAGCAACGACGTGTCCCACGGGCTGATCACAAGACATTTCGCGTCCTGCACCGCTATGTTGCCTACCTGGTTGATCGGCGACATCGTCCCGTAATAATCCACCTGGATCTTATCCAGCACGTGCGGATTCGCCCTGCCCGCGCGGATGTTCGTGAACTCTTCCCGCAAGACGCTCGCTGTCTTTTCCAGCTTTTCTTCCAAAAGAAGCAGCAGCTCCTCTACCTTTTCGTTGTCGACCATGTTTTCCTCCTCAATGATTATTCTCGCGCGTTGTTCCTTCCGCCGCGCGCGCGGGATCAGTCGTTCGCTATGATCGTTCCCGTCTTTTCTCCGCAAATCGCACGCACGATCGCATCCTTCTCCGAAAGCGCAAACGCAAGCACGGGAATGTCGTTGTCCATGCACATCGTGATCGCCGTCGTGTCCATCGCTTTCAGCCCGCGGTTGATCACTTCCATGTGCGATATCTTGTCGATCTTCTTCGCTTTGGGATTGGTCTTGGGATCACTGTCGTAGATCCCGTCCACATTCTTCGCAAGCAGCAGAATGTCCGCATTCGTCTCGCACGCACGCAATGCCGCGCCCGTATCCGTCGAACAATACGGGTTGCCCGTACCGCACGCAAAAATCACGATCCTGCCCAGCTCGAAATGCCTCAGTGCCTTGCGCAGTATGAAAGGCTCCGCCACGCTGATCATGTTCAGCGCCGTCTGCACCCGCACGGGCACACCGCGCTGCTCGATCGCATCCTGCATCGCCAAAGAGTTGATCACCGTGGCAAGCATCCCCATGTGATCCGCCGTCGTACGGTCCATGTTCGTGCCCTGCCTGCCCCGCCAGAAATTGCCGCCGCCCAGCACGATCCCGACTTCCACGCCCATGTCATGCACGCGGATCAACTGGTCTACCACGCCCTCTATGATCTTTTCGTCCAGCCCGAATCCCTTTTCACCCGCGAGCGCTTCGCCCGACAGCTTCAAAATGATGCGCTTATATACAGGTTTCTGTTCCATTTCCGCCTCCACGGATATTTTTTCCGCGACGGCTGCCTTTTTTCCCTGGCGCCGCCTTTGCGTCCTTTTCGCGGCGCCCCCGCCTCTTTGCGGCGCGCGCCCCCTTCGTCCTTTTTGCGCCGCCCCGCGCCTTTGGCCGCGGGGCGGCGCATTTTTTCCCTAAACTGAAAAGAAAGGCACACAAATATATTCTTGTGCGCCTTGGTCTTTTAACCTTTCATCTTGGAAACTTGTTTTTCGACTTCCTCTGCCAGGTCGTCCTTTTTCTTTTCGATGCCTTCGCCCATCTCGAAGCGCGCGAAACGGCGAACGGTAATCTTTTCACCGATCGATGCGATCGCTTCGGTCACCAGCTGGCCGATGGTCTTGGAAGAATCCTTCACGAACGGCTGTTCGAGCAGACAGAAATCTTCGTAATACTTTTTGATCCTGCCCTGTACCATCTTCTCCGCGATCGCTTCGGGCTTGCCCTCGTTCATCGCCTGCACTTTCAGGATCTTCTTCTCCTCTTCGAGTACTTCCGCAGGTACCTCTTCCTTCGTCACGTACAGCGGTTTCGCCGCCGCGATCTGCAACGCAATGTCGTGCACCAGCTCTTTGAACTGGTCGCCGCGCGCCACAAAATCCGTCTCACAGTTCACTTCGACCAGCACGCCGACCTTTCCGCCCATGTGAATGTAGCTGTCGACGATCCCTTCCGCCGCGATCCTGCCCGCTTTCTTCGCCGCCGTCGCCATTCCCTTCTCACGAAGGATCTCGATCGCCTTGTCCATATCTCCGTTCGCTTCCGTCAGCGCTTTTTTGCAATCCATCATGCCTACGCCCGTCTTCTGGCGCAGTGCGTTTACGTCACTTGCAGTAATAGCCATATTCTCGCAAGTCCTCCGAATTTTTTTCAGATTTTTTCCGTTGCCGCGCGCGGGTTTACTCCGCGTCCGCCGCGTCTTCCTGCACGGCTTCCGCCGCTTCCACTACGTCTTCGATGGAAACTTCTTCCGCCGTCTCCGCCGCCTGCTGCATCTCCGCGTTCACAGCTTCGCCCTGGTTGGCCTCGATAACCGCGTTCGCGATCACGCCCGAAAGCAGTTTGACCGCACGGATCGCATCGTCGTTGCCGGGGATCACATAGTCGATCAGATCGGGATCGCAGTTGGTATCCGTGATCGCTACGATCGGAATGTGCAGCTTGCGCGCTTCCTGAACCGCAATGTCTTCGTTATGAGGATCGACGACAAACATGGCGCCCGGGAGCGTCTTCATTTCTTTAATGCCGCCGAGATTGGCTTCCAGTTTCTCCATTTCCTTTTTCAGCCCGAGCACTTCCTTTTTGGGCAGAAGATCGAAATCTCCGTTCTCTTCCATCTTTTCAAGCTTGTTCAGACGCTCGATGCGCGAACGGATCGTCTTGAAATTGGTGAGCGTGCCGCCCAGCCAACGGGAATTGATGTAGAACTGCCCGCAACGCACCGCCTCTTCCTTGATCGCGTCCTGCGCCTGCTTCTTCGTGCCGACAAACAAAATGCTCTTGCCCGCTTTCACGGTGTCGACCACAAAGCTGTACGCCTTCTCCACCAAACCGACCGTGAGCTGCAGATCGATGATGTGAATGTCGTTGCGCGCCGCGAAGATGTACTTCTTCATCTTCGGGTTCCACTTCCTCGTCTGGTGCCCGAAGTGTACGCCCGCTTCGAGCAGCTGCTTCATAGAAATAACTGCCATAATTAAAACCTCCGTTTCTTCCTCCCACGGACGCTTTTTACCGCCGCATACAGCCCGCCCGATGAGATTTTGCGGGAACGGAATACGGCACGCCCGAGGTGTGAATTTTATAGCCTTATTATTTTACCATAAGGCAAAAAATATTGCAAGCAAAATTACGCCCCGCACGATTTCTTTTGCCGCCGCAAAAAAAATCGTGCGAGACTTTTTCCGCTTTTTTGCACGCAAAACGCGGCGGCCGCGCGATGCCGCGCGGCCGCCGCGTCACGCTTACTTCTTTTCGTGCTTATGATCGTGATGCTTGCAGCCGCATCCGCAGCCCTCTTCGTAATCGGTGTCCAAAGACGCCGCTTCGTCCGCATCTTCGTCCTCCTCCATCACGCGGCAGAATTCTTCGAACACTTCGTCCAAAAGTTTGTCGTCTTCCACCGGCACCAGCTCTTCCTTGCCCTCTTCGCCCACGATCTGCAGGATCGTCACTTCGTCCTCTTCCGTCTCCTCTTCTTCGTCCGCCGCCTGGAAAAACGCGTACCAGCCGCCCTTGTATTCGATCGTTCCGATGTGGTAACATTTATGCACTTTGCCCTGATCGTCGATCAGCTCCACTACGTTGACTTCCTCGTCGCAGCAATCTTCGCAATCGCATTCCGCTTCGTGCAGTTTCTTTTCTTCGCTCATGTTGTTTCTCCTTTCTTTTTTTTATTCAGATATCCTTCCAGTATATAGGACGCCGCAATGCTGTCGATGGATTGCTTTCGGTTTTCCCGCCGTACGCCCCCCGTGATCAGGACACGCTCCGCTTCCATCGTCGTGAACCGCTCGTCTTCATACACGATCGGCACGTCCGTCTTCTCCGCCAAAAGCCCCACAAACCGACGCGTCTTTTCCGTCTGCACCGATTCGCTCCCGTCAAAATTCAACGGCAATCCGCATACGATCAGCCCCGCATCCTTCTCCTTGACGATCTTCGCCAGATTTTCCGCGTCCGCCGCGGCGCTCTTCGTTCGAAAATACGTCGTGCCCGGCAAAGCAAACGTGTTGAACGGATCACTCGCCGCAATCCCGATCCGCTTGTCTCCGATGTCAAACGCTATGATCCGCTTCTCCATACGCCCTCCTTTTCTTCGGTATAGCATGCACAGTATAGCACATTCCCCCCGCCGCCGTCCACACTTTTTTGAAAATTTGCGCCTTTTCCCGCAATATTCAAATAAATTTCACAATCTTTTCCCTGATTTCCCGCCTTTTGCTCCCCGTCCGCACTTGCGGCAAAGCAAAATTGCCGCATCCGCCGCTTTCGGAGTTTGCCCTGCCCTTTCGAGATTTTCTTTTAAAACCCGTTCGCCGTTTACCGAACCATTCCCGCTTTCGGAGCTTGACGCAGAAAAAAAGGCGGGCTTTGGCGAACGACGGTCAAAAGCCTGCCTTTTTCTTTTTTACCGAACGCTCTTGCAACCTTCTCCGCTCATTCGTCCGTCTTTTCTTCCTGCGGAAGCGTTTCCTGCCCCGCGCTTTCAAGGCTTTCCGCGTGCGTCTTGCTGCGGACGGCAAAGATAAAGAGGACAAAGCCGATCAGGAACATGACCGAAAGCACGCCCACGCCCAGATTTTCCATGTCCGTCACGTCGGCCACCAACGCCACGAGAAAGGTGCCCAAAAAGGACGCGCCTTTGCCGAAAATATCGTACACGCCGAAATATTCGCCCGCTTTCTGCGGCGGAATGATCTTCGCATAGTAGGCGCGCGACATCGCCTGAATGGTGCCCTGGAACAATCCTACGCACACCGCGAGGATCCAGAACTCATACGTTTCGTCGAGAAAGATCGCGTAGATCGTGATCAGAAAATAGGCGGCTATGCAAGCCAGGATCAGATACTGCGGCTTGACCTTGCGCGAAAGCATTCCCAAAAGGATCGCCGCGGGGAATGCCACGATCTGCGTCACGAGCAGCGCCAAAAGCAAAAGCGCAGAGTTGAACCCGAGGTCGGTGCCGTACGCCACGGCAAGGTCTATGATCGTATAAACGCCGTCGATAAAGAAGAAAAAGGCTATGAGAAAGAGCAAAATATGCTTTTCGCGGCCGATCTCTTTGATCGTTCTCCCCAGACTGCGCATTCCCTCCCGCACGGGATGGCTGCCCGGCTCGACGAAATGCTCCTGTTTGTAACTTTTCCACAGCGGCAGGGAACAGCCTACCCACCACGCCGCCGTCAGCACAAAGATCAGAACCATCGCCGGCATCAGCGGAAGCACGCCGATCCCCATGGACGGCTCGTACAGGATATACAGGAACACGCACAGGATAAACGGCGCGCAGCTGCCGATGTATCCCCAGGCATACCCGCGCGAGGACACCTCGTCCATACGGGCGGAAGCCGTGATGTCGCAGAGCATGGAATCGTACACGACCAGGCTCAGCGAATAGGCGGATTTGGACAGCACGAACAGCGCGAGGAACCAGATCCAATGGCTCACAAAGCCGAGCACCGCACAGCCCGCCGCGCCGACCAGCAGCGCGACCGAAAATATTTTTTTCTTCATGCCACGAAGATCGGACGCCGCCCCCAGTACGGGGCCGAGCAGCGCGACGATCGCCGTGGCTATGCTGGTCGAATACCCCAGATACACCGTCGCGGAATCGGACGCATCCCCCGCGATCAGCGTAAAAAATATGGGGATCAGCGTGGAAACAAGCAGCGTGAACGCCGAATTTCCCACATCGTACCAGACCCACTTCCTCTCCAGAGGCGTCATTTTAAATTTCATATTCCGTCTCCTCTTTTTCACCCAGCACGGGTATGTCCTGCCAACCCTCGTTCGCGCCGAACGTGCGGTCAAACGCGGAAGACAGCTCCCCGCCTTCCAAATACCGCAAAAATTCGGACGCAAGCGCCAAACATTCCCCCTGCGCCTTCTTCATCAGCTTTTCCAGACGCAGATCGCTGTCACGGCAGGCAGGGATCGGCTCCTTTGCCATCATCATGCCGTGCATCTCCCGATAATTTCCCGAAAACCGCAGCACCGTCCTCACCAAAAAACGCTTGCACGCGCGCGGCGCACGCAGAAGTTCGTTGCAAAAAAGCATCGATCGCAGAGATTTTTCCACCTGCTTTTCCGTCACCGGCGCAAAAAACGGAGCGATCACCCGCGCGTTTTCCCGCGTGGCATGTATGTGCTCCGTCAGTTTCGCCGACAACGGCTCGATCCCCTGCTTCTCCAAAAGATAACGGTCAAATTCACTCTCGATCTCCGTATGCCGCACATCGCTCTTCGCAATCTTGTTTTCAATGTACCCGTGACAGGTCACGTCCAAAGCAAAATGACAGACAAACCCCAGCGCATAGGAAAGCGCCGCTCCGTCAGGCGCGCGCAGACATACCTCCTTCGCCCGCGCAAAGAAATCGCGCGCAGGCAGTTCGTGCGTCCCGAATCCCACCGCGTTGACTTTGTTTGCGGTGAGCGGTCGGTAATAAAACAATATGTCAGGCCCGTGCAGGCCGATGTCATAAAGCTCCCTGTGCGCACGGATAAGCTCCGCCTGCGCCGCAGGAAAAAGTTCCAGCATCTGTTTTCCGAAAAGATAATGCGCGTAAGTGGACGGCATACATTCTCCTTGTTTTCTTGTCCGTTTCTGCGTCACGGGAGAAAACCGCTTCTTTTTATCCCGTATAGTATAACACAAATCCGCGCGTCAAACAGTAATTTTTTTGTTTTTCTCCTGTAAAAAATTTGTAATATTCCGACTTTTTTCCGCACGGCACCCCTTTTTCCTCTCTTCGTTCGGTCAGATGCGCCCGTCCGCTTTCCTCTTTGTGCGCGGCAAAATCCGAATTTTTCGGTCAGACAAAGCGGGCGTACCGTTCGGCACGCCCGCTTCGAGATCATTTTTTTTTCTTCGGCTCCGCTTCGCCCTGTTCGACGCCCGCAAGCTTTTCGTCGATATACGCGTCCAGCTTTGCTTTGAATTCTTCCTGCCCCTTCTGCACGAGCGAACGCGTCTTGTTGCTGTTCGCCACCCACAGCGCACCGAGCACCATGCCCGCCGCCATTCCTGCTATAAATTTTTCCATAAACGATCTTATCCTCCGTTCGGGCGCATTCGCCCGTATCCGAAGTATGTGCACCGCTTACAAAATTATACCCGCGCTCTTCTTCCTTCGCGGCGGTTCAGCCCTGCTTTGCGTTCCCGTTTGCCGCAAGCATCGCTTTTTTTACGCGGCTCGCACGGCGCAAAAGCTCGTTTTCTTCGGTCAGCCGACGCACCGTTTCGCGCAGACGTTCGTTTTCGTCGCGCAACGATACCGCCAGCCTCCCGTACAGCGCATCGATCTCCGCCTGCAGCCGCTTTTCCAAAAACTTTGCGGGACGCCGCTCCGGCTGCACCGCAACTCCCCATTTTTCCGCCGCCGCACGCACTTCCTCCGGCTGCTTCTTCAACATGTTGCGGTACTTGTTCTGATACCGCAGCATCATCTTCTCGTTTCCGCCGCATACGTTCGCGATCGACCGCCTCACCGAAAAGCCTTTGCCACGCTCCAGCAGGATCTTCTTCAGCATCTCTTCCCGCTCCTGTCCCGTAAAAGGCCGTACCTGCTCGGCGCGCAGCCCCTTTCCTTCCAAAAGCTTCTTCGCGCCCGCACTCTCCGTCTTTAACAGACGATAATAATAATTGCGCACGCTCCCGCTCGCCCTGCCGTGCTTTTTGCCGTATTCGGCAAACAATGACGTGAGCGTCTTGCCGCGCTTCCGCCCCTCGGATATGCTCCGCACAAGCTCCGCCGCCTCTTCCTTGGAATAACCGTTGATCTTTTCCATATCGTTGTCCTCCCTATGGTTTGTTCTTGTATTGACATACTTTCATTGTTTTATACATACTAATAAAAAAGACTTCTGCCGCAAAGCGGCCGCTCCCGCGGAATGCAAACCGTTCGCATATCTTCCCCGTCTTCGCAAGCCCTTTGCGGCAGAACGGCAAAAAGTCCCCGCGGGATCTTTAAAAAACGCCCCTTGCGGGGGTTACGGAGAAAAATCATGCGCATCTATTTTTCCTCAAAACTGCCCTGCGTTCTGCGCGTCGGCGGCGCGCCTGCCGGTTATCTGGGCGGCAACGTACTTTCCGCCGAGATCGAAGGCAATATCCCCGCGGAATTTCTGCCCGTCGACGCAAGGCTTTTGCCCATGTCGTTCGTCGCGGGCGAAAACTTTTTCAAAAACCCGCCCGCCTGCTGCGACGTCCTACGCTGCGGCTGTTACGACGAGATCGCGGCCGCACGCTTTTCGCCGCGCGAAACGGCGTTCGACGCAACATGCCAGGGCCGCGGCGCAGGCATGCAGGCGACCGTGTTCGAATGCGGCGGCACCTTTTTATGCCTGCAGGACGCCCGCGGCTTTGACACCTTCCCCCTGCCCCGCGCGGGCGGATACGAGATCGGCGAGGAAACCGTCGGCGGCGAACCGTTTCTTGTCGTGCGCGAACAAACCTGCGGGTATCTGGCATTTTTTTCGTCAGGAAGAAAGCGCGCCCTCGAAATTTACGCGCGCCGCTATTCCTGCGCCGACCGCCTGCTCACCGTACAGGAGCTTTCCGATATCGCAGGACATACCGTGAACTGCCTCTGGCGCGCCGAAAACGGAAACCTTATTTCCGACGAAAAAAAGGTCTCCTCGCGGGAGGGATTCGATCCCGCCGCGCTCGATCCGAAAATCCTGCCCTTCGCGTTCTTCCAGGAGATTGCCGCGGGCGGCGATTTTTCCCCGTACCTTTCGCCGCGCCTCAAAGAACAGTCCGCCCTTTTACAGGATTATTTGGGCGATTTTTACGCCGCCCTTTTGCCGAAAGACGCCTTCTACCGCACCTACGGCAACATCAACGCCGTCGGTTTGGCTTACCGCCGCACCGAACACTCCTCCGACGTAAAATTCTTTGCCGCACAGCTCGACGAGGGCAAGATCGACAACGTCTCCCCCGTTCCCGCGGAAAACACCCGCCGCGCCGAGCCGTAATTTCCAAAGCAAAACCGCATCCGTACCCAAAAAACAATGTATTTGTGCCGCCCTTTTTACTTTCGCTTGCGCCGCTCGCAAAATATTTGACCGCCGTACGGCGTAAATTTTTTGACTTTTTTTTGCGTATCCTATATAATGAGGCGGAGGAAAAGTTATGTTTTTGGATATCTATTTTGTCTATCTGCTGTCAGGGCTCATCCTTTTGCCCTGCATTTTGATCTCGGCGTTCGCCAGCGCGCGCGTCCACTCCGTCTTTGCCAAATACGACGGCATGCCGACCTCCTCCGATTGGACGGGCGGCGATACCGCACGCATGCTCTTGGAAAAAAATAACGTCTTCGGCGTTCAGGTCACCCACGGAAAGGGCAGGCTGACCGATAACTTCAACCCCAAAACCATGACCGTTACCCTTTCGGACAGCACCTATACCTCCAACTCCGTCGCGGCGGTCGCCGTCAGCGCCCACGAAATCGGCCACGTCGTTCAGCGCGAAGAGGGCTATCTCTTCTACCGCCTGCGCGGCGCGCTCGTCCCCGTCACCAACTTCGGCACCATGCTCGCCCTCCCGCTCGTCATCGTCGGCGTCCTGCTCACGTGGGTCGCCGCACTTACCGAGATCGGAAATATCGTCGTATTTATCGGCATCTGCCTGTACGGGCTCTCTACCCTCTTTACGCTCATTACCCTGCCCGTCGAGCTCAATGCCTCCTCCCGCGCCAAACGTATGCTCGCGCAGACCGGCGTGCTCGTCACCAAGGAAGAACAGCGCGCCGCGTCCAAAGTGCTCTCCGCCGCCGCCATGACCTACTTCGCCGCCCTGCTCACCTCCCTCTTGCTCTTCTTGCGCTTTTTGCTGTACGTCTTTGTCTTGCTCGGCGGCAGACGGCGCGATTGATAAAAATTTTTCTTTGTCAACCCTGTAATTTTCCCCCGCCGCGCGGCCGCGCGGCGGGGAATTTTTTGTCCGAATAAAAAACGCCGCAAGCAAACGCTACCGCAAACAAACGTTCCCGCCAACAAGCGCCGCTCCCGCAGGCATTGTCCGCGAAAACATCGGGAGCTTTGGCGTTGTGCGACGCAAGTTTTGCCCGCGCAGGCATTGTTTCCGCAGACAAATGCCCGCATGCAAAACCTCGAAAAAACAAACGGCAAAGGCAGGGCGGCGTCCGCAAAATTGCGGACGCCGCCCTGCCTTTGACAAGAAAAGGGACGGACACGATTTGTGTCCGTCCCTTTTTTTATGCTGTTTTCATGCGTTTTGTTTTTCGTAAAATTCCTTCACCGCCGCAAAATAAGCGTCGATGTTTTCCCATTTCGCCGACGCGGGAATGTCGCACCCGCTGGAAATCACAAAGTTCGGATACTCACCGCACAGCTCTTCCATCAACGCAAATACGCGCTCGCGCATGCTCTGCGGCGTGCCGTCCTTGAATGCGCTGACCGGATCGATGTTCCCCATGACCGCCACGTCTTTCGGGATCTGCGCCAGCACGTCGCGCATCTGCACGGCGTTTCCGAAATGGTAGACGTCGCACCCCGTGCGCAAAATCGAAGGGATCATCTTGTCCGCCGAATTCCCGCAATTATGATAGATCACCAGAAAATCTTCGCCGCGCACCGCTTCCGCGATCCGCCGCACGTACGGCTCGGAAAACTCCTCCGCCAACGACGGCGAAAGTACCCCCGCCAAAGGTTCCGCGATCACGATCCCGTTCGCTCCCGTCTTTTTGTATTCGGAAACATACGAGATCAAAAATTCCGTGCACTTGTCCAAAAGAACCTTCATGTTGTCGGGATCTTCGTAACAGAGGATCATCGCTTCCGATACGTCCGTAAGCCGCCCCGCCAGCGAAAAAGGCCCCACGCATCCCGCAAAAACAGGACGGTCCCTAACCTCCGCCGCAAGCTTTCGGATCCCCTCGAGATAGATCCCGCTCCGCCCCGATCCGACTTTCGGAACTTGCAGATCAGATACTTTTTCCAGATCGGATACCACGACTCCCGTCACCGTCGGTACGTCGTCCGGATGCTTCGCGATCTGCGCGCCGAAACACTCCGCTTCCACGCTCAGATCCATCAGTCCCACCGCCGCAAGAGAATCCACCCGTTCCGCTACCGCTTTCATCATCTTTACCTGCAGGTCACTGTCCGAACATACGTCCGAAACACATGCCCCGATCAGCTGCGTGCCCGGAAAAGACAGCACCGGCATCGTCTTTTTTATTTTCGCGCTTTTCAGCTCGCTCAACCACTTTTGCATGTTCATATTTTCGTCTCCGCCTTTTTTTCAGATACATAAAGTTTACCATACCCGCCCGCAAATTACCATAGCGCATTTTGCTCAAAACAAGAAAAATTTTGCACTTTCCCGCCCTTAGGCATAATTAATCTTTTGACTTTCTTATTCCGTTGCCGCCCCGCCTCCCGCTTTATCCCTCCCGCAAAGACCTTTTGCCCCACAAAATACGCCTTTGCTGTTAAAAAGCGCACCCGAAAGCGGCCGACGACGGCGCCGCTTTCGCATTTTTCAAAACGCGCATCCGCGGCGCAAAAATTTGCGCCGCGGATGGCTGCTTTGAAAAATGCTTGAACTCTTTCCTTTGCAAAAAATCCGCAGCCTGCAAAGATTTTGCAGGCTGCGGATTTTTC
>CALVMA010000100.1 GCA_944341655.1 uncultured Clostridia bacterium
GATGCTGTACGAACACAGCTATCCGCATTGCTGGCGCTGCGACACGCCTTTGCTGTATTATGCGCGCGAGAGCTGGTTTATCAAAGTGACGGCGGTCAAGGACGAACTGATCAAGGCGAACAATTCCGTCAACTGGATGCCGGAGACGATCAAGTCGGGGCGGATGGGGAACTTTTTGGAAAACGTGATCGACTGGGGGCTTTCGCGCGACCGTTACTGGGGCACGCCGCTCCCCGTGTGGGTATGTCCCGACTGCGGCAAGGTGCACGTGATCGGAAGCAAGGCGGAGCTGAAAGAGCTTTGCGGGATCGAGAGCGACATCGAGCTGCACCGTCCGTACATCGACGACTGCACGTTCAAATGCGAATGCGGCGGGACGATGAAGCGCACGCCCGAAGTGATCGACTGCTGGTTCGATTCGGGATCGATGCCTTTTGCGCAGTATCATTATCCGTTCGAGAATAAAGACCTGTTCGACGAGACGTTCCCCGCCGATTTTATTTCGGAGGCGGTGGATCAGACGCGCGGCTGGTTCTATACGCTGCTCGTCATTTCGACGATCCTGTTCGGCAAAGCGCCTTTCAAGAACTGCATCGTGCTGGGGCACGTCAACGATAAAAACGGCGTAAAGATGTCCAAGCACAAGGGGAACGTAGTCGATCCCTGGAGCGTGTTGGACAAGCAGGGCAGCGATGCGGTGCGGTGGTATTTCTACACGTCCAGCGCGCCGTGGATCCCTTCGAGGTTTTATCCCGAGGCGGTATCGGAAGCGCAGCGCCGTTATATGGGGCCGCTTTGGAATTCGTACGCGTTCTTTGTGCTGTATGCGGAGATCGACAAATACGATCCGAGCAAGTACGATCTGAAAAAGTGCAAACTTTCGCTGATGGACAAGTGGATCCTTTCCAAGCTGAACACGCTGATCAAGACGGTGGACAAGGGGCTGGCGGAATACGACATCACGGACAGTGCGCGTGCGTTGCAGGATTTTGTGGACGTACTTTCCAACTGGTACGTGCGCCGCGGGCGCGAGCGGTATTGGGGCAAGGAGATGACGGAGGACAAGGCGGCGGCATACACGACGCTGTACACCGTGCTGGTGACGCTGGCGAAGCTGACGGCGCCGTTTACGCCGTTCATTGCCGAACAGATGTACCGCAATCTCGTGCCGAACTTTTATAAAGATGCGCCCAAGTCGGTGCATATGTGTTCTTTCCCGACGAGCGAGGAGAGCGCGGTGGATCCGGATCTCGAAAAGGGCATGGATTCGGTATTGGATATCGTCGTGCTGGGCAGGGCGGCGCGCAATGCGGGGGCGTTGAAGAACCGTCAGCCGCTTTCGGAAATGATCGTTGCCAGCGAGCGCGATCTCGATCTGAACGACGAACTGCGCGGGGTGATCTTAGACGAGCTCAACATTAAAACGATGAAAGCGGCGAAAGATGCGTCGGCGCTCATAACCTACAAACTGAAGCCGCAGATGAAGACGCTGGGGCCGAAATACGGAAAACTTCTGAACGGGATCCGCGCGTTTTTGGAGACGTGCGACGGAGCGGAAGTGGTTGCGGCGGTCAAGGGCGGCAACGTATATAAGGCGCAGATCGGCGGAGCGGAAGTGGAGCTGACGGAGGAAGATCTGCTCATTTCGACGGAGAGCGCGTCGGGATATGTTTCGGCGAGCGACAAGGGCATCACCGTGGCACTGAACACGACGCTTACGCCCGAGCTGATCGAAGAAGGGATCGAGAGGGAGCTGATCTCCAAGATCCAGACCATGCGCAAAGAGGCGGGATTCGAAGTGACGGACCGTATCGACGTGTATTATGCGGCGTCGGGAGAGACGGCGAAGGTATTTGCCGCGCACAAAGATGCGATCGCGGCCGTAGTGCTTGCGGATCGTGTAGAGAGCGGTGCGGCGCAGGGATATACGAAGGATTGGGAGATCGGCGACGACAAGGCGTCGATCACGATCGTGAAGAAATAAAGAGGTAAAAGATGCGGATTGCCGAAGGATGGCAGGATTATAAGATCATAGCGACGGGCGGCGGCTACAAATTGGAGCGCTGGAAGGATATCGTGCTGTTGCGTCCCGATCCGCAGGCGATCTGGGAAGCGCAGCGGGACTTGTTTGCCTATCCGGGCATTCATGCGGTATACCGCCGCAGCGACAAGGGCGGCGGCGCCTGGGAGTATCGGAGATCCATGCCGGAGGAATGGGAAGTCGGCTACAAAGATCTGCGGTTCAAGATCAAGCCGATGGGATTCAAGCATACGGGGCTTTTTCCGGAGCAGGCGGTGAACTGGGACCGAATGGCGGAGCTGATCCGCGGTGCGGGCAGGAAGGTCAAAGTTCTGAACCTGTTTGCCTATACGGGCGGAGCGACGGTTGCCTGTGCGAAAGCGGGCGCCGAGGTGGTGCATGTGGACGCGGCGAAAGGAATGGTCGAGCGAGCGGGAGAGAATGCGCGGCTTTCGGGGATTTCGAGCGGGATACGTTACATTGTGGACGACTGCAAGAAATTTGTGCAGAGGGAGATACGGCGCGGGAACCGTTACGATGCGATCATCATGGATCCGCCCTCGTACGGCAGGGGGCCGGGCGGGGAGCTTTGGAAGATCGAGGACAGTCTGTACCCGTTTGTGCAGCTGTGTTCGCAGGTGCTGACCGAAAATCCGTTATTTATGCTGATCAACAGTTATACGACGGGATTGCAGCCGATGGTGCTGCACAATATACTCAAGCTGTGTCTTGCGGGGCGCGGCGGGAAGATCGACGCCTACGAAGTCGGGATCGCGACCGAGGAGGGGATCCCGCTGCCGTGCGGCGCTGGAGGGATGTTTGTCAATGAATGATCTGACGATATTGCATGAAGATAATCATATTATTGTCGTGATGAAACCGCAGGGTGTTCCTTCCTGCGGGGACGAAAGCGGCGACGACAGTCTTTTGGAGGCGGTGCGCCGTTATCTGAAAGTAACGTACAATAAGCCGGGCAACGTGTACGTGGGGCTGATCCATCGGCTGGATCGTCCGACGGGCGGAGTCATGGTATTTGCCAAGACGAGCAAAGCGGCGTCGCGGCTGGCGGAGCAGATGCGCGGCGGGGATTTCGAAAAGCAATACCTGACGGTATTGGTGGGGAGTCCCAAAGAGAAGCGTGCCACGCTCGTAAACTATTTAAAAAAGAATCCGGTCAACAACATGGTGTATATTTGTCCGCAGACGACGGACGGCGCGAAGATGGCGTCGCTGGAGTACGAAGTGTTGGAAGAGAAGGGCGGATGTTCGTTTGTGCGGGTGAAGCTGCACACGGGCAGGACGCATCAGATCCGCGTGCAGATGGCGGGGATCGGGGCGCCCGTGTTCGGGGACATGCGTTACGGCGGGGAAAACGCGAAGAAGGGCGGCCTGGCGCTGTGGGCGTACTCGCTTGCTTTTACGCATCCCGTGACGAAAGAGCGGTTAAGGTTTATGGCGGAACCGCCCGCGGATACGGTGCCGTGGAAGTATTTTGACGTAGAAAAAGCGCTCGAATTGTGATTGAATTGTAAAAATCCGGATATGTTCGGGAGAAAAGGGTAAAAATTTGCGGAAAGCGAAAAAATGCGTTTGACAAAACACCCTTTATAAGGTAAAATAAATAAGTACAAGCATTGACGGGGCGGCAGATCCGGACCCGTTCAGAATGTGTTGGGAGCAAAGGGAATGAACAAACAGAAAGTCAGCATACTTGCATTGATCGTGGCATTCGCGCTGTGCATGGCGGCGATGTGCGCCGCGCTTATGGTTTCGCTGAATGCGGGGGCGGAAGCGAACGTATCCTCCTCGTCGGTATTTACGACCAGCGGCGGCGCGTCCAAGAAAGACGGTTCGGAAGGGGAATACCTTACCTATGAACTGAGCGGTTCGGATTCGCAGGTGACTTTGCGCAAGAATCTTGCGTTGAAGTGGTACACGTTTGCGGACGAAGAGAACAAGACGGTGGGCGATGCGGGGCAGGCGAAGTATTTCAGTCTTACGCTTGCGTTCGCGGACGCGCAATTCGATTCTTTCACGGTGGCGCTGGAAACGACGCAGATGAGCATGAGCAAAGACGGCAAGACGACCAACGAGCTCGTCTTTACGCCCGAGGGAGACGCTTTGAAAGTAACCGTGAACGGAAAGGATTCCGGAGTAACGGTGGCGAAGGCATCGGACGTTACGATTTCGCTGTCTGAAAAAGCGGGCGAAGAGGGGCTCGGCGATTTTGCGGTGAGCGTAAAGAGCGGCGATGCGGCGGCGCAAGAAGCGGGAACGTTCACGAACATCGGCATGAATTACGCGAAGTATGCCTCGGCGACGGCGGATACGCCCGTCACGCCGCTCACGTTCAAAGCGGAAACGGAAGAGGCGGCTTCGTTCAGCATCAAAGAGCTGAACGGGCAGAGTTTCGTACTCAACGCGTCCGATCAGATCACGGACAACGCGGCGCCCGTGCTGGTCATCAACAGCGATATCAAACAATACGCGATGGGATCGGAAGTATCTTTCGATTATGTTGCCATCGACGTATGTTCTTCGTCGAACACGACGACGCGCTACTATCTTGCGGAGGGCTTCCCTGTAAAGGATGAAGACGAAAGCGAGATTACGGCGGAATTTGAGGACGGAGATCTTGTAGGCTACAACGATCTTGCTTCGGACAAATGGTTTGAGGAATCGGATTTCGGCGGGAACGCGCAAGGCGGCAAGGTGAGCATCGCGTACAAACTTACGGACGGCAATTCCAACAGCGCCTACTATTTTATCGAATGGTACAAATCGGATAAGACGGAGCCGCTGATCGAGATCGTTCGTCCCGATGCGATCGATGCGAAACCCGTCATGGAATTTGTCGGATACAGCGACAACGGAAGCGGCATCG
This sequence comes from uncultured Clostridia bacterium, assembly GCA_944341655.1. GTDB lineage: Bacteria > Bacillota > Clostridia > Christensenellales > Borkfalkiaceae > Borkfalkia. The sequence goes on from CALVMA010000100.1 coordinate 4,905, forward strand.
TTCTGGATACGGAAACGTACAAGCAGAACGTTACGGATTTTGCGGCGGCGGTAGAAGCCGCGAGCAAAAAAGACGGTGAAAGCATTCAGGTAGGGGAAGGCGCCTATTATTACATTCCTTCGCTGAAAGCGTATGTGAAAGATTCGAGCTGCGGATACACGGACATGAGCTTTACCGTATATTATCGCAGCACGTCGAGCGATACGCAGACGGTAACGGGCGATTACGACGAATTGCGCATTCCCGTAAACAAGGAAGGGAGCTATCAGTTCCGCGTTGTGGTGACGAACAAATCCGGGAACGCCATGACGGGCGTATTCGGGGACGAAGGAAACTACAGGGAGGCGGATATATCTTCCTCGAACGTGTGGGACGCAAAAAACCTTGTGACGTTCGGATTCACGGTGACGTACAACGGCGCGTTCATCGAAGAGCCTGAGGATGAGGAGACCGGTTATGTGGACGCGACTTACTCGATCAGCGATTTTGAGATCGTGGCCCTTTCGGGATATAAGACGGAATACAAACTTTACAGGTTTGAGGCGAATTCGGGCGTTACGGTAAATTCTTCGGAAGAGCTGAAGAACGCGGAGAAAGCGGGAACGGTGGACGAGCTCGGAAAATGGGTGGAGATCAACGTTTACGACGAAACGCTGGCGGAGGACGACGACGCGAACGACAACGCGTACGAATGGAATCCGACAAGTTCGTTGAGTTTTGTCCCGCAGGAGAAAGGATATTATAAAGTCACGGTCGAAGTGGACGACCAGACGGGCAAGACGCAGAATGAGGACGGTTCCTTGCCGTCGGCATTCAAGATCATTTCGGTATCGGCGGAAGCGGACGTGATCCCGGGCGCGACCTACTGGCTGCAGAACAACATTTTGTCGGTAGTGTTCCTCGGCATCGGCGTGCTGTGCCTGATCGCGATCGTGGTATTGCTCGTGATCAAGCCGAAAGATGCGGCGGCTCTGGAAGCGGAAAAGGCTCGCAAAGCGGAGCTGAAAGAAAAACGCGAAAACAGAAAATAAGCGCAATGCCTTCGGGCATGCAAGCCGCGCCCGCGCGCTTTTTATTCGGCGCGGCAAGGCAAATCCCTTGCCGCGCCGTATTTTTTCGATCGGCGTCGCTCGCCGCATTTCTGATCGGCATCGCTCACTGCATTTTCCGATCGGCGACGCTCACTGTATTTTTCAAACGGCATCGCTTGCCGCCTTTTTCCCAAAACCGTTCGGACCGGCGAGCAAGAGGGCGGCAAGCGTAATGCGGCCTCCCGCAAATGATTTTGCGGGAGGCCGTTTTTCTTCTCATAAGCGCCCTGCTGTTTGCCCCCGTATGTGGCCCTTATAAGGTAAGTGCATTTATGAGTGCCGTTCGGATTGCGCGTAAATTTTCAAAGCCCGCACGCAGAAAAAGGATTTTCTTGCTTGTCAGGCACAAAGCCGCATATCGTCGGGGGGTATGAGGGGCATTTTATTTTTTGATTTTCATGCTCGGATAATGGCGGCGCATGAAGGAATCGGGGAAAGTCTTGTCCAGCCATTGACCGAAAGCGGTGAGCGGTTGGGAATCGCGGTTGACGTAGCGTGTAATGGCGGCGGCGCTCAAAGCCAGGTCGGCAAGGATCAGGGCGAGCCCGCACCAGGCGGCGATGCGCAAAGTTTTTTGCGGGAGTTTTTCGAAAAAGCGGTCGACGGGTTTCCAGAATGCGAAGACGACGGCGACGCACAGCAACCCCCAAATGGCCATGATGGGGAGGGTAGTCCTGCCCGCGATGCTGAGGGGCCAGGTGGTATAATTCCACGAGCGGGTATGGAAGAGCAGTTCTTCGAGGTAAGAGAGCGCGATTTCCACGGCACCGCCGACGATGCCGCCGGCGAGGAGGACTTGCCAGGGTTTTTCCAAATTGCGCAGCAAGAACACGATGGCGAGGGTACCGATGCCGTAGACGGCGTTGAAGGGGGTGAGTATGCTGCCGCTGCAAGCGATGTATTGAATGGTGTAGTGGTTGGCGATCTGGTAAAAGACGTTAAAAACGACTTCCCAAAGGGTGCCGAGCGTGCCGCCCAGCATATACAAAAAGACGGCTTTTGCCAATGTCAGCCTGCCGTAGGAGGGCATTGTATAGCGCAAAAAAGCCGTCGGCTTGTTTTTTGTGACTGTAGTGACCATAATTTTAAATGATTTGTTTTCTGTGTCGGCCTTCGACGGCGTCTTGGAACATTTCTTCCATTTTATCGATACATTTTTCGATGCGGAAGCGGCGGGCGTAGTCGATGTATTGGTCGCGTTGTTGTTTTCGGGTTTCGGGGTGATCGATCAAGAAATCGATTTTTGCGGCGAGGTCTTCGGGGCTGCCTGCGCGGTAGAGGTTTTCCGGGTTCTGTGCGAAATATTTTGCGGCAGATTTTTTGCTGTCGGCGATCACGGGGACGAGGCCGCAGGTGATGGCTTCGACGCAGGCGATGGATTCGATCTCGGCGTAAGCGCAGTGGACGTAAAGGTCGCAGAAATGGATGGTGCGGATGAGGTCGTCTTTTTTGCGGAAGCCGATGATCGGAGGATTTGCGAGTTTTTCTCCCAGCCGAGCGAGGCGTTTTTCCTGAGGCCCTTCGCCTGCGAGGAAGACCTGGATCTTGTCGGCGTAGCGGGAGAGGGCGACGGCTTTGAGCAATTCTGCCTGGCATTTTTCTTTGACGAGCCTGCCGGTGGACAGAATGCAGAATTTATCCTGAAAGGGCGCGGGTTTTTCTTCCTGTCCCGCTTCGAAAGCGGGATCGACGCCGTTGGAGATGATGCGCAGATCCTGCGTATAGCCGTGTTTGCGGAGCTGATCGGCGATGAACTCGGTGGGGCAGTGAATGTATTGGGAAAAGCGGTAAAACCCGTTGAGGAAATTCCTGTAGATGTAATCGTTGACGCGTTTGCTCTTTTGCAATCCGAAGTGGCTGCTCACGTTTTCGGGCTGGACGTGGAAAGCGGTGGTGAGCGGTTTGTTCAGTTCGGAGCAGATGCGGACGGCGGCGCGGCCGAGAGGAAAGGGCATCAGGACGTGAGCGACGTCGCATTTTTCGATGACCTTTTTCAGCAGGGATTCGTTTGGTTTGGCCAGGACGACTCCGTTTTTCTCGACGTAGCCGTTGAAAATTTTGAAGTCGATCTTATCGACACCGTAGTAATCTTTCTCTTCGGACGATCCCGGAGCGACGACGAGCACTTCGTGTCCGCGTTGTCTGAGGTTGGAAATGAGTCTTTTAACGGTAATGGAAGTTCCGTTGTTTTCTTCGCCGAGCACGTCTGCGATGACGGCAATACGCATAAATAGGTCCTCCAAAACAGAATTTGCGTCAGCGAGGGAATCAGGCGTTCTGTTCGTTTGATTTGACGAGCAGTTCCTGTCCGGCGGCGACGATGGGAGCGCATTGGCTGAGAATGCACTCAAAAGAAACGGAGCGGTCGCTTTTCAGCCATTCGGTGTAGGAATCGAGTACGCCGGCGGTGAGAAAGCGGAAGACGTATTGCGCGTTTTCGATGCTGTTCTGACAGGATTCAAAGTAATGGCGGCAAATTTTGTCGGAACACTGATTTTTAAGTTTTGTCAGAAAAATATCCGCATCGGGCGACATTTTTATAAAGTCGTCAAAATGCGGGTACGATTCGAGCACGTCCGTGCATATTGTCAGAAAAGGCAGAGGGTTTTTCGGTTTGTTAAAATCCACCGACTGGCCGATGCTTGCGAAAATACGCTCCATGATCTCGCTGCGCAAATCGTCCAGAACGTCCGGCGTGCTGGAAAAGTGCAGGTAAAAAGTGGTACGGTTGATGTCTGCGGCCGTACACAGGTCAACGATCTTGATCTCGCGCAGCCGTTTTGTGCACAGCAGGCTCAGCAGGGTGCTTTGTATGGCGCTTACCGTTTTGCGGCTGCGTTTATCTTTCCTGTTCATAGTTGCAGGCTCCTCTGTCAGTTTTGTATTCGACCTCATTATTATAACGTATTTGCGGGTGGCTGTCAATATTTCAGATAAAAATAACCAACAAATGTCGAAGAAAAGCGGCAAAAAAGGTTATTTGGCCTGATCGCCGTGAAGTTTTACGATGGAGCGGGCGAGTGCCTTATCGGCGCCGTTCCAGGGCATGTCGGCGTTGCGGTAATCGTGTTTTGCGGCGAAGCGGTTCAGGTCGGTGAGCAATTTATCGAGGGAATCTTTTTCGAGTTTTGTAAGGGAATAGATGTAATCTTTTTTTCGGCCGGAGGCGTAATCGGAGTATTTGAGCAATTCTCCGAAGTGGCGGAAGCAAAATCCGTCGACGGAGAGCAAAATTTCCTTGAATTTTTTTTCGGCGTAAAACATTTCGGCGACGGTTTTGTAATAGCGGATCATATTGACCTGAACGTTGTCGCAGATGACGCAAGTTTTGTCGCTGTCGCAAAATATTTCGGCCATAGCCTTGGCGCGTTTGGGGTCGGCGGTGATTTCGAGTTTGCCTTTGAGGGAAATGATGCGCGTGATGTGCTGGAGTGCGAGGGATAGTTTATTCTGACGGGCGTGCATCATTTCGGTGTGGTGCAGGCAGAAGCCGCGTTCGTTGACCATGCGGCGCTGGTAATCCTCCATGACCGATTCGTTGAGGTACTGGTCGACGAGGCGTTTTTCGAGGATGGAGCGGATCTTGCAAAGCGGACAATCGTTGCCGCTGACAAATTCCTGGTAGATGAGCATATTGCCGATGTGATAATTCATAAGAGCACCGCCTTTTGGGATAAGCGCGTAAGGCGCTTTTTCATAATTATAACTTAAATAAGAGAGAAAAGGAAGTGTTTTGCGGAAAAAGCGCCGTCGGAATTTGTAAAAAATTTTCTGCAATGGTTGCAAAAAGGCCGTTTATGCGTTATAATAATATACGGAAAAACGAAGGGATACAAACGAAATGCGATGTCTGTTTATCTACAATCCAGTCAGCGGCAGGGGAAAGATTTATAGAAAACTGGAATATATTTTGCAGAAGTTAGGGGAAAAATATGACAGTGTTGATTCCTATGCGACGACAGCTTCGGGGGACATGACGCGAGCGGTGCGGGAAAATGCAGGGAAGTACGATGCGATCATTTTTTCGGGCGGCGACGGATCGTTTAACGAAGCCGTGCAAGGTCTGTGCGAGGCGGAATCGACGCCGGAGTTCGGTTATATTCCGAGCGGGACGGTCAACGACGTGGCGCATTCGCTCGGCATACCGAGGAGAGTCGGCGGAGCGCTGAAAGTGATCCTGACGGGCAAAAACGTATTGTTGGATTGCATGAAGATCAACGATCGGTATGCGATGTATATCGTAGCAGCGGGCGCGTTTACGAGCGCCACCTATACGACGCCGCAAGCGCAGAAAAAGCTGATCGGCAGATTGGCGTACGGGATCGAGGGGATCCGCAAGAACTTGCATTTTGATGTATTCGACGTCAACATCGATAACGGAGAGCAGACAGCGAAAGACGAGAGCGTATTTGTGGTATTCATGAACGGCAAGTATGTGGCGGGCATGGGTCTGAACCGACGGGCGAGCATGGCGGACGGAAAGATCGAAGCGGCGGTGATACGGCAGAGGAAGCGGCCGAACTTTTTCCATAAAGTGCGGGCATTTTTTGCGCTTGCGAATTTATTTTTATTTGGCTATCATGTTCGGGAAAAGCAGATCGTACGCCTGCAAGGTTCGCATTTTGAAGTGACGGCCGATGACGGCGTTGTCTGGAATTTTGACGGAGAAAAGGGTGTGACGGGCAAAGTCACGGTAGATGTGCTGCCTCGGCGCGTAAATATGCTCGTACCCAAAAAAAAGAAAAATATCTGATAAAAAAAGAGCCGCAAATGCGGCTCTTTTTTGTTTGCTTTAAAAGTATATTTCTGCCTGCTCTGAAAATTTTTCAATCGGAAACCTTTCGTTTAATTCTCGGTCTGTCGGAAATCCGTCTGTTTAATCCTCGGTCTGACGGATTCAAAGCGGGCATATAAACCCAAACAAAAAGGCACCCGCAAGGGTGCCTTTTTGTTTGGAGCTACTGGCCGGACTTGAACCGGCGACCTGCTGATTACGAATCAGCTGCTCTACCAACTGAGCCACAGTAGCAAATAAATATTAATTTTTGAATCGGTTACCGTGACGAATCAGCTGGAGCAACTGAGCCACAGTAGCAAATAAATATTAATTTTTGGATCGGTTACCGTGACGAATCAGCTGGAGCAACTGAGCCACAGTAGCAAATAAATATTAATTTTTGAATCGTTTACCGTGACGAATCAGCTGGAGCAACTGAGCCACAGTAGCAAATAAATATTAATTTTTGAATCGGTTACCGTGACGAATCAGCTGGAGCAACCGAAACGCGGCGGCGCATATTTCGCGAAAAACGGCGAATAAAATGTATCGCTGAAACCAGCTTAATTATTATAGCATATTTCCTAAAAAAATCAAATGATTTTCACCATATAAGAAAAAATTTTTCGAAGGATTTTAAAAAAGGGAAAAATAAGTTGAGAAAGGGGAAGAGGGAAGCGGCAGATGCGGAGATAAAATTCAAGAAAGTTGCGGGATAAATTGATGATTTTGGAAAAAATCTTGCTATTATCTGAATTTGTGGTAAAATAGATAAGAGAAGTTAAAGGGGCGGAATAAAGTATGGCAGAAGCGAAAAAGAGGAATTGGGTTACAGGCAAGCGTTCGGCGGGGGTATTGATGCACATTTCATCTCTTCCCGGGAAATACGGAATCGGAACATTGGGGAAGGAAGCGCGGGCGTTTGCGGATTTTGCAAAGCGAGCGGGTTTTTCGTATTGGCAGATTTTGCCGTTGGTGCAGACGGGGCTGGGTGATTCTCCGTACCAGTCGGTATATGCGGCTTCGGGGAATCCTCTGCTGATTGATTTGGGGATCCTTGCAAAGAAGAAGCTGTTGAAAAAGTCGGAGTTGGAAGACTGTCGTTTTCCCGAGGACGGAAAAGTTCCGTACGAACAGCTTGCGGTAAAGAAGATTGCGCTTTTGCGCAAAGCGTTTGCGCGTTTTGACGTAAAGGACGCTGAATTTGAGGCTTTTGGCGGGCAAGGCTTTTTGGATTACGCATTGTATATGGCGATCCGAGAGAAGAACGGCGGGGCGCCGTTTGTCCGTTGGGAGAAGGCGTTGCGGACGCACGAAGAGCAAGCGTTGAAGCAATTTCGGGCGGAAAACGAGGAGGAAGTAAATTTTTGGCTGTTTGTGCAGTACGAATTTTTCCGTCAATGGCGCGCGTTGAAGGAGTATGTGAATGCGCAGGGGATACGGATCATCGGGGACATACCTTTGTATGTTGCGTATGATTCGGCGGACGTATGGGCGAATCCGCGCCTTTTCAAGTTGAACAAAAATCTGAAATGTAAGAAGGTAGCGGGTGTTCCGCCGGATTATTTTTCTGCCACGGGGCAGTTATGGGGGAATCCCGTGTATGATTGGAAGGTACATGCGCAGGAAGGATATGGCTGGTGGATCGATCGGATCCGCCGTGCGTTCGGGTTATACGATGTAGTGCGGATCGATCATTTCCGCGGATTTGACCGATATTTTGAGATTGACGCGGGAGCGGAGACGGCGATCGGCGGCGTATGGAAGAGGGGGCCTGGGACGGCTTTGTTTGATGCGGTGCGCAAGGAGCTTGGGGAAGTTGCGTTTATTGCGGAAGATCTGGGCACGTTGGATGCGGGCGTATATCGGCTGATGCGCAAGACGGGATATCCGGGGATGAAGGTGATACAGTTTGCGTTTGACGGCAATCCCGGGAACCCGTATCTGCCGCAGAACATCCGAGAGAATTCCGTATGTTACACGGGCACGCACGACAACGACACGCTGGCGGGATTTTTGCAAACGATGCCGGAATGTGAGCGGAACAATCTTTATGCGATGTTGGAGCCGTTGTTGAAGGAGGCGAAAATTGCATGCAGGCTGAAGACAGTGCAGGAAGCGGCGCGGTGTATGCGCGGGCTTGCTTTAAGCTGCAAGTCGGGAGTTTGTGTGCTGCCTGTGCAGGATCTGTTGCTGAGCGGAAGCGAAACGCGGATGAACATACCTTCGGTGGCGAGCGGGAACTGGCGGTATCGGATCAGGAAGAATTTAACGGACGCGTTGGCGAGAAAGGTACGCGGCGAGCTTGAAAAGTACGGAAGGTGCTGAAAAATTGAAAAAAGCGTGGTATATGCGCGGCGTTTGCGGTTGACAAACGCCGCGCAAAACGTTATAGTATTGTCGATTAAAATTTTGGGAGAAGAAAATAATAATAACATGGAAAGAGGACTTCTCACACCTTTAAAGAAACTGCGCAGGCAGGTGTTCGTGGAGATGGCGCGCGTGGCGTTTGAAACGGACAAAACGGAGATCAAGGATGCGATCGAAGCGATCCCGTTTAAAATCACGCCGGGCGACAAGCCGTTGTACAGGGAGAGTATCTGGCGGGAGCGGGCGATCTGTTCGGAGCGGGTGCGGCTTTCGATGGGGCTTTCGCTGCGTCCGGAGGATGCGCCGGTGCATCTGACGAGCGGTTTGCGGGAAAGCGACATTGCGGACAAGTATTATGAACCGCCGCTGATGCAGGTTATTCCTTCGGCGTGCGCGGCGTGCGCGCCGAACCTTTACAAGGTAACGGATAATTGCCGCGGATGCGTGGCGCATCCGTGCACGACGGTCTGTCCGAAAGGCGCCGTATCGATCGTGAACGGGCGGTCTTACATCGATCAGGAAAAATGTATCAAATGCGGGAAATGCAAGGCGGCATGCCCGTACGATGCGATCGCGCATCATACCCGTCCGTGTGCGGAAGCGTGCGGGGTAAAGGCGATCGAGTCGGATGATCTGGGCAGGGCGAAAATCAACAGCAATAAATGCGTATCCTGCGGGATGTGCATGGTGAGCTGTCCGTTCGGCGCGATTGCGGACAAATCGCAGTTTTTCCAGCTGATCCGAGCGCTTCGCCGCGGGGATAAGATCATAGCGGAAGTGGCGCCCTCGTATCTGGGGCAATTCGGCGACAAAGCGACACCGGGCAAGGTGAAGGCGGCGCTGTTGCAGATGGGTTTTCAGGAAGTTTTCGAGGTAGCGTTAGGCGCGGACATGGGGGCGGCGACGGAAGCGGAGCATTATGCGGAGCGCGTTGCGACGGGCGAGCAGCCATTCATGCTGACGTCCTGTTGTCCTGCATGGGCAATGCTGATCAAGCGATATTTTCCCGAATCGGCGGACAAGATTTCCAACACGTTGACGCCGATGGTGGCGACGGCGCGGACGATCAAGAAAAAATATCCCGACTCGCGCGTCGTGTTTATCGGGCCGTGTGCGGCGAAGAAGCTGGAGGCGAGCAGGCGAACGATCCGAAGCGACGTGGATTTCGTGATCACGTTTGAGGAGCTTTCGGCGATGTTCGAGGCAAAGGGCATCGATTTTGAGACGATGGAGGAGAGTGCGGCGATGAACGACGCGACGGGAGCCGGCCGCGGATACGCGGTTGCGGGCGGGGTTGCGGGCGCCATTGAGAAGTGCATTGCGGCATACTATCCGGAAACGAAGGTAAATATCCAGCACGTGGAAGGGCTGGAGGATTGCCGCAAGATTCTTTTGCTTGCGAAGATGGGGAAACTCAACGGGGCGCTGATCGAGGGGATGGGCTGTCCCGGCGGATGCGTGGCAGGCGCGGGGACGAACATACCGATCAACAAAGCGGCGGCGCTTGTGAAGAAGACGGTGGAAAGTTCGTCGCAGCAAGTTCCGCCCAAGGAGCTGGCGGAAATTCAGCTGGACTGATCAGGAAGAAAAGAATAAAAAATGTTTTCCGCAGCGGGATTTCCGCTGCGGAATTTTACGGAATATGGAAAAGACGGAAGAGAGAGCAAAGAATACGGATGAACTGTTGGGGCGGAAAAAAATATTTCCGCTGTTGATGAAAATGGCGATCCCGACGATGATATCCATGTTTATTCAGTCCATGTACAATGTAGTGGACAGCATATTTGTGGCGCAATGGAGCCAGGACGCGCTGACGGCGGTTTCGTTGGCATACCCGATGCAAAACCTGGTTTTGGCGGTATCGGTGGGTGCGGGCGTCGGGATCGGGTCGCGGATATCGCGGTCGCTGGGCGAGAAAAAGGCGGAGGAAGCGAATATGTATGCGGCGCACGGGGGACTGCTCACGCTGTTCAATGCCGTCGTATTTTTGTTGGCGGGAATGTTTTTGTCGGCGCCCTTTTTGTCGCTTTATACGGACGACGCATTGATCTTTGCGCAGGGGGTGAGCTATCTGCGCATCGTAGTCAGCAGTGCGGTGTTTTCTCTCATCTATATTTTTATAGAAAAGCTGTTGCAGGCGGTGGGGAATACGTTTTTCCCCATGATCATGCAGGGCGTGGGAGCGCTTGTAAATATTATTCTGGATCCGATCTTTATTTTCGGGTGGGGAGCGGTTCCCGCGATGGGGGTAAGCGGCGCGGCTTATGCGACGGTGATCGGGCAGGCGGTATCCTGTGCGCTGGCGATTCTGTTTTTTGTGTCCAAAAACGGCGGGCTTCGGCTTTTTCCGAAAGGATTTCGCTTTTCGTGGAGGAAGATCGGGGACATCTGCGCGGTGGGTGTGCCGTCGGGGCTGATGCTTGCGATGCCGTCGGTGCTGGTGAGCGTGATGAATGCGATCCTCGATTCCGTGTCGTCGGCGGCGGTTAATTTTTACGGCGTGTTTTACAAATTGCAGACGTTTATTTATGTGCCGGCGAGCGGATTGGTGCAGGGAATGCGGCCGATCGTGGGTTACAATCACGGGGCGCGGGCGTTTAAGCGGGTGGACGACACCGTCTTGTACAGCGTATTGTTTGTGGGGGCGATCATTTTGCTGGGGACGGTTTTGTTCGAAGCGGTTCCGGGGCCGATTCTTTCGTTGTTTGATTCGGAGGGCGAATTGATAAAAACGGGCATTCCCGCGTTGCGGATCATGTCGTCGGGGTTTGTCATATCGACGCTGGGGGTGATTCTGTCGGGTGCTTTTGAGGCGTTGGGGATGGGAGTGCGCTCTCTTCTGGTCACGCTGACGCGGCAGTTTGTTTTGATCCCGTTGCTTTCGTTGCTGTTGCTGCCGTTTTTGGGACTGACGGGGGTATGGATCACCTATCCGATCGCGGAGACCGCGGCGGCGGTGCTTGCGGTATTGTTTTACAGGGGGTACAGGAAAAAGAGGGAAACGCTTTGAAACGCTTGACAAACCGATTTGTTTTATGTATAGTATAACAAGAAACAATTTAGGAGAATATCGATGAAAAGCGACGACGGCAGCAGTACCGCCCGACCAAAGAACTTAAAAGAGGCAACTTAAAGGCATAACCGTATAGGCTATGTCTTTTTGTGTTATAATTTTTATGGGAGGATAGAACACAGAGAACTTATGGACACACAGCAACACAAGCCGTGGCATGCGATGACGAGCGAAGAAGCGGCGATGATTTTGCAAACGAGCGAAGAGGGGCTGACGGATGCGGAAGCATCGGCGCGGCTTGCGAAATACGGAAAGAACGATCTTCGTCAAAAGAAGCCCAAGAGCATCTGGAAGATGATTTTGGACCAGCTGACGGAGGTGATGGTACTGATTCTTTTGATCGCGGCGGCATTTTCGCTGGTCATGTATTTTCTGGAGGAAGAAGGGCTGGCGGAATGTATTGTGATCCTGGTCGTGATCGCGCTGAACACGACGATCGGGGTGGTGCAGGAAAAGAAGGCGGCGAACGCGCTGGAGTCTTTGAAGAACATGACGGCGCCGACGGCGCGCGTATTGCGGGAGGGGGAAGAATCGATCGTTCCCGCGAGCGAGATCGTGCCCGGGGACGTGATCTATCTGGAAGACGGGGCGATCGTGCCTGCGGACGTGCGGATCATTCAGGATGCGAACATGAAGGTACAGGAAGCGGCGCTGACGGGCGAGAGCGTACCTTCGGAAAAGGACGGGGCGGCGGTATTGCCTGAGGATGCGCCTTTGGGCGATCGTGTGAACATGGCGTACAGTTCTTCCGTGGTCATGTACGGAAACGCGACGGGGATCGTTGTGGGAACGGGCATGAATACGGAAGTGGGGAAGATCGCGGGGCTTTTGGAGGAGCAGGACGATTTCGACACGCCGATGAAGCGGAAGCTGAATTCGGTGGGGAAGATACTCAGTCTGGTCGGGCTGATCGTGTGCGTCGTGATTTTTGCGATCGGGATGATCCGGGACGCGTCCGACTGGGTGAATTATATTTTTATCGCCATATCGCTTGCGATCTCCGTGATCCCGGAGGGGCTGCCCGCGACGAGTACGATCATCATGGCGTTGGGTGTGCAGCGCATGGCGAAGCAGAACGCGCTCGTAAAGAGTTTGCCTGCCGTGGAGACGCTGGGCAGCGCGTCGGTCGTCTGTTGCGATAAGACGGGCACGCTGACGCTGAACAAGATGACGGTGACGCACATTGCGGTCGGGAACGATTTTATGGAAGGCAGGGCGACGAAGGCGGAGGAGCTGTCCGCGAAATACGGGCAGGCGGTCTGGCAGGATCTGTTGGACGGCTGTGCGCTCTGTGTGAACGCGAAAAAAGATCCCGATCGCGAGGGGAATATATTGGGTGATCCGACGGAAGGGGCGCTGGTATTGTTTGCGGAAACGCGCGGAGTGGATGCGGAAGAATACGAAGAGCAAAATCCCCGCCTGTTCGAGCAGCCTTTCGATTCGGACAGAAAGCGGATGACGGTGTTGAACCGTAGGGGCGAAAAGCTGATTGCGTACACGAAAGGGGCGGTGGACGAGATGCTGCCGCTGTGCACGCAATACCGCACGGCGGACGGAGTGCGTCCGATGACGGACGAAGACCGTGCCCGCATATTGAAGCTGTGCAACGAAATGAGTGAAAAGGCGTTGCGTTTGCTTGGATTTGCCGTGCGCGAATGGAAGGAAGTGCCCGAAGACGAGGGCGCGGATCTGGAGTGCGAGATGACGTTTGTGGGCGTGGTCGGAATGATCGATCCGCCGCGCAAAGAGGTGATCAAGGCGGTGGAGGCGTGCCACGAGGCGGGCATCCGCGTAGTAATGATCACGGGCGATCATAAAGTTACGGCGATGGCGATCGCGCAGCAGTTGCATATATTCCGCGAAGGCAACAACATTATTTCGGGGCAGGAACTGAACGAAATGACGGACGACGAATTGGATGCGGCGGTCAAAGACTGCGTCGTCTTTGCGCGCGTTTCGCCGTCGGATAAGCTGCGGATCATACGTTCCCTGCGCCGTACGGGCGAAGTGGCGGCGATGACGGGCGACGGGGTAAACGATTCGCCCGCGCTCAAAGAGGCCGACATCGGCGTGGCGATGGGGATCACGGGCACGGACGTCGCAAAAGACGCCGCCGACATGATCCTTTTGGACGATAATTTTACGACCATTGAGCATGCGATCCGCGAAGGCCGCCGCGTTTACCGCAATATTCAGAAGGTCATTCAATTTCTGGTTGCGGGGAACATATCGGAAATACTCATATTGTTTTTGGCGGTATGTTTCGGCTGGCCGATGCCCATTCTTGCGGTGCACATACTGCTCATCAACCTTGCCACGGATTCGCTGCCGGCCGTTGCGCTGGGGATCGATCCCGCCGACTCCAACGTCATGAAGCAAAAACCCGTGCGCAGCGGCACGCTGTTTGAGAAAGGCATGATATACAGGATCATTTTGCACGGATTGTTTATCTCGGCGGCGGCATTGTCGGCTTATGCCGTAGGCATGCTGATGTCGCACGGTTTGGCGGATGCGGAAGCGCAGCACGAGGTCGCCATGACAATGACGTTCCTGGTTTTGTCGATATCGCAGCTTTCGCACGCGTTGAACCAGCGGTCCAATTACGACTCCGTCTTCAAGAGAGGGCAGGGGCACAATCCTTATTTGTTAGGAGCGATCGCGGCGTCTGCGGCGATCATCGCGTTGGTTGTTTTTGTGCCGCCTTTCATGAACCTTTTCGATCTGGTGTATATCGGTTGGAAAGAATGGCTGATTTGCATCGGGCTTTCGCTCTTCCCGCTTGTGGCGGTGGAAATATCTAAAATTTTTATCCGCATATATCGCAAAAAGAGCAAAGTGAAAAATCAATAAAAAGATCCCGCGGGAAACCGCGGGATCTTTTGCGCTTTTAAGTGATTTTTGCAAGACAAGGATTTCCCGCTTTTGTGTGCGGGGGAGAGGTACGCGGGGCATAAAGAGCAAAATCAGAAGGGCAGGAGCAGGCAGCGGCCCTGGCAGGGGATCGTCAAATGGTCGAATCCTATTTTTTTCAGGGCATCTGCAACGATCTGCCGCTTTTCGCCGATGCGGTCGGTGTCGTGGGCGTCCGAAGCGTAGGCGATTTTTCTGCCGCCCAGCTCATAGTAGCGGTATAAAATATCCGTATCCGGCAAGAAATCGCTTCCCGCGGTCTTGCTGCTCGTATTGACTTCCAGGATCTTGTCTTTTGCGATGATGCGGCGCAGGATCTCGTCGAGCACGTCCGAAAAATCGGAATAGCGCAGCTTGGGATCCGGATACGTCGCGTTTCGCGAACAATAGCCGATGTGAGCGACGATGTCATACGGATACGGGGCGTCCAGGCTTTCCAGAACGCGATAAAGGTAGGCATTGTAAGCAAACGCTTTGCTTTTTCCCGCAAAAAATCGGGGGAAATAACAGTCTGCCCCCAAACAGATATGCACGCTGTTGATGACAAAATCCGGTTTAAATTTTTTTTGTGCGCGGATATAGCGTTCCTGCGTTCGCGAGTCATGATCGAAACCGAATTCGGCGCCCGCCAAAAGACAGATTTTCTTTCTGTGGCGTTTTTGCAGTGCGCGTATGTGCAAAAAATACGCTCTTGCATTGATAGGCGGCACCGGGGCATCATCGATTTTAAGTTTCAAACGGTCGTAATCGTAGTCAAAGTGTTCTGAGATCCCGTAATGAGAAAGGCCCAATGAGATCGCTCTTTCGACCATGTCTTCTATGCGCCCTTTGCCGTCGGCCGAATAAGTTGTATGCGTGTGAATGTCGGTATTGATCATTTTTTTCTCCCGCTTTTGCTTTATCATACCTTTTTTGAATAATATTGTCAAGCGGTTAAGCGGGGAGAAATATTCTCCCCGCTTGAATTTTTATGCGATTTTATACACATTCAGATTGTAGTTGGAATAGTTGAAATTTCCGCCGGAAGAAACGACTTGCAGCGTTGCGGGAGTGGTAGAAACGTTAAAAACAATCGACATCGATTGAGATGACGTTTGCGAATTTGCGGTAAAAATGTGTTGTACGGCAGCTCCGGATAATGAGCTTCCGTTCAATGTGAATTGTAAAGTGTTGGTTATCGGAAAAGAACTGCCGCTGGAAGGTGCGCTTGTGCCCGAATAAGTGGCAAAATACGTCCCGGGCGAAGAAATATTGATCGACGCCGATCCGGGAGAATGTGATATTGCCGTTCCGTTTACAGTGGCATTGCGGTCAAACAGTAAAGCCGAGTTCGATGATGCAGGGGAAGTCGGCGTAGTGTAAGCGGTGAGCGTTGCCAAAGGAACGCTGCCCGTCGCACCCGTCGCACCCGTCGCACCCGTCGCGCCCGTCGCGCCCGTTGCGCCCGTTGCGCCCGTCGCGCCCGTTGCGCCCGTTTCGCCTGTCGCGCCCGTGGCTCCGTCCGCACCCGTGGAGCAGGTAACATATGGGAATTATTTTGTGATCTGCTCGCGGTAATCCGCAAGCGTTTGGCTCGATATAAGTTTGTAGTAAATGTGGATCTCGCGCGGCTTATTGTCCGCAGGTTTTTCGCCTACGGTGATAAACTCAATGAGTTGCAGGCACATTTCGCGCGTCAGTTCTTCGCACTTGGCATACCGCTTTAGCCGTGCTATGTATTCCTCGACCTCTGCGTCTATACAGTCCGTTTCGGAGAGCCGTTTTTCCAGGTCGGAGATCTGCCGCTCTGTGCCTTCCTTTTCAAGCTGATACTTTTCGCATAAACTTTTGCAGACGCTGTCGGGCAGGTTTCCGAGCACCTTTTCTTCAAATGCGGACTGTATCAGCTTATCTATTTCCGTGAGCCTGTTTGTAAGAGCGCGAAGCTGTTTTTCGTCGGACAGCCTGTTTTGTTCGCCGCATTTTGTCCGTTCACGCAAAAAGTATTCTTTTGCTTTTTTCTCGTCGATTTTTACGTCGCCGAGCATGG
>CALVMA010000101.1 GCA_944341655.1 uncultured Clostridia bacterium
GTTACCGAGGAGATGATCCCGTCCGTCGCGTACAGCACGCTGATCATGACGGGCGGCTACAAGGTGCTCAACAGGGAGGATATCCTTTCCATACTCAAAGAAAGCCTGTGATCCTGTTGCGGGCGGCAAGCGATAAAATTTGTTTACAGATGTATAAACAGCCCCGCAGACGGGGCTGTTCGTATTTTTTAAACGCAAACCGCACTTGTTCGGCCGAAAAATCCGCCCATCCGCAATTTTTGCGGACGGGCGGATTTTTTGCGGCGGGGGATCGGCAAGCCGTCGAAAGTTTTCCTGCGGCAAGGTGTCGGCATGCCGCCGAGGCGTTTTTTTTGCGGATATCGGCGCAAATGTGCCGATGCCGACATAACTTTTTAAAAATTGCCCAAGCTAATAACCGTTCAAAGTCTGTGCGTTCGGAAAAAATTTTTTCCGCGGCGCTTTGCAGACAAAGCGCCGCGGCGGCACAGATAAAACGCGGCACAGATAAAACGCGGCACAGATAAAACGCGGTACAGATAAAACGCGGCACAGATAAAACGCAGTGCAGATAAAACGTCGGAAAAGAGCGGTGCACCGCGGTGGGACAGAGCGAAAAAGGCAGACGAAAGGCAGAAAATGGCGGTCGGCAAGTCCGCGCGAGGGGCGAATTTATGCAGGAGGCAGAGGGCGCAAGGGGCGATGAACAAACAAGCGGTGTATCATGCGATCAGGTCCAATTACAGTTTTCCCGTTTCGGAAAACGAGCTGGTGATCCGTTTGCGGACGGCGAAGGGGGATGCGGAGTCGGTCGAGCTGATCCATTCGATGAAATACGAGTGGACGCAGCGCAGGGAAAGGAGTGCGATGCAGAAGATGTATTCGGACGGCCTGTTTGATTATTATGTCATACGCATGGTTTTGGCGGACGCGCGGTTTGCCTATATTTTTCTGATCCGTTCGGGGGGCAGGGAATATTTTTATTCGGAAAGCGGCGTGACGGAGGCGTACGATTATGCGCTGGGGTATTTTGATTTTTTCCAATGTCCGTACATCAATTCGGCGGACGTGCACAGGGAAGTGAGCTGGGCGCGGGATGCGATCGTGTACCAGATTTTTGTAGACCGTTTTTGTGCGGGCGGGTACGGGAAGGAAAAAAGCTATGTGAATCTGAAATGGGGGGAGATACCGGATCCGAAGAGTTTTGCGGGCGGCGATCTGGATGGGATCCGTCTGAAGCTGGATTATTTGCAGGAAACGGGTTTCAACACCTTGTATCTGACGCCCGTATTCGAATCGCGTTCCAATCACAAATACGATATCCGCAACTATTTTCGGGTGGATCCGATGTTCGGCGGGGAGAGGGCGTTGCGTCGGCTGACGGACGAGGTGCACGCGCGGGGAATGCGCATTATTCTGGACGCGGTGTTCAACCATTGCAGTGCGGAAAACGGTCTTTTTCGGGACGTAGTGAAGAAGGGGAAGAGATCGCGGTATTTCGACTGGTTTTTTATCCGCGGCGACAGGCCGGACGAAGAGCGGGGGAATTACGAATATTTTGCGGGCTGCAAGTACATGCCCAAGCTGAACACGAACAATCCCGCGGTGCAGGATTATCTGATTTCGGTGGGAACGTATTGGATGAAGAAGTACGGCATCAACGGCTGGCGGCTGGACGTTGCGGACGAAGTTTCGGAGGTATTCTGGCGCAGGTTTCGGGCGGCGGTCAAGCGGACGGATCCGGACGCGGTGCTGATCGCGGAGAACTGGCAAAATGCGTACCCGTGGCTGGGCGGGGACATGTACGACGGCGTGATGAACTATCCGCTGACGAAAGCGTGCCTGGATTACCTTGTCTATGACGCGTTCGGGGCGCAGGAGATGGCGGACAGGCTGGCGCGCATTCTGATGCGGAACACCGATCCTGCCAACGAGATGATGCTCAACCTTACGGACAGCCACGATACGGAGCGTTTTCTGACGCTTGCGAAAAAGCGAGGGAAGGACGAAGGGAGCCTGCTGTGCGCTTTGGCGATCGTATTTTTCTCGAAGGGAATGCCCTGCGTGTATTACGGGACGGAGATCGGCATGGAAGGGGGGTATGATCCCGATTGCCGCCGCACTTTCGAATGGGACGAAAGCCGATGGAACGGGCGCGTGTACGATGCGGTAAAAAAGCTGGCGAAGGTGCGGAAGAGTTTGGGCGGCGGCATACTATACGGTGCGCGGGACGGAGTTTTGACCATACGGCGCGGGGATAAGATGCTTGCGGTCAACAACGGTGAAAAGCGCAGGTTTCGGGCGGCGGGCAAGGAATTCGGGATAGGAAGGCGTGAATTTTTGATTATCGATTTAAAAGACGGAGGGGTGTTATGAAAAAACTGATAGCGATCGTACTGGCGGCGGTGACGCCGGTTGCCCTGTTTGCGGGCTGCGGAGAGAGGGGCGGCGGCCAAACGGCTACGTACGAGCAGGTGATGGCGAAGTTTGAAGGGGAGCCGGAAAAGAACGTGACGCTCAAAGTGCTGGACAACGATATCGCGCGGGAGCAGGGGTATTTCGATCAGCTGATCGGCGCGTTCAACGAGAAGTATGCGAAGTACGGGATCAAGGCGGAAGACGCGAACATGAGCCAATATACGGACCTGGAAAAGAACGGGCCGCTCGGTTACGGTCCGGACGTGCTTTACGATGCGAACGACAAGATCATGCGTTATGCGGAAAACAACCATGTGCTGGCGCTTCCGACCGAAAAGCTGGAAGCGTACGGGGAGGGGAAGACGGATTCTGCGGTGACGGAGCCGTATTCGATGAACAAGTACGGCATGGATCTTCAATTCGGCGTGCCGATCAACGTGCAGACGCCGGTGATGTATTATCTGAAAGACACGTTTGCGAAGGAAGCGGACGCGGACGGTGACGGCACGCCCGACGTTCTGGAAACGTACAACGCGCTTTACGCGTACAGCAAGGGGGTGCGGGCGAACAGCACGGTGGACAATCCCGTGTTCGGGTATGCGCAGTCGCTCAACAACGAATATTTCAATTTCGGGTATCTGCTTTCTTACGGGGCGTATATATTCGGGGATTCGACGAGCGACATCGGGCTTGCGAACGGCGAGTCGTACAAGGGGCTGCGGGTGATCCAGGATCTTGCGAGCGTGATGGACAGGGACGCGTCCAGCGATTCCTACACGGTGCAGGCGTACAACAGCATAGCGAGCGGGAAATACCGGGCGACGATCACGACGCCCGACGTGTACGTGAAATTTTACAATGCGCTGGTGGACAGGTATGTGAAGACGGACAAGATGGAAAAAGCCGCGGCGCAGAAAAAAGCGCGGGAGAATTTACAGGTGGCGGACGTGCCGCGCCTGCCCGTATCGGGGGATCTGAAGCAGACGATCACGGACGCGGACAGTCAGACGTTTGCGACGACGATGATGGGCGGCGTGAACGGGTATGCGATCAGTTCCTATACCAAGAGCCCGAAAGCGTGTTTGCTGTTTGTGGATTTTGCGTCGGGGTACGAGCAGGTGGTGAAGCGTGCGACCATGCTGGGCATCGTTCCGGCGCGCAAGGACGCGGCGGAAGCGGAGGGAACGAACGCGTACAGCCGCATGGTGTACAACCGCGTGGAGGAGGGGCGCGTGCAGATGATGCCCTCCGTGCGGGCGCTCACGAGCGTATGGGCGAGCGTGGGATCCATGCTTTCGGCGGTCACGGTGGACGTCACGATCGAGGGCAAGGGGAGCCCGAAGGTGTACGCCACGGACGCATCGCTCAAAACACTGCTTGCCAAGACGGTGGAAGACATCAAAAAATCCATGCAGATATCGTCGTAGCGGCGTAAGGAGGTAAAGGTATGCGCCAAGATAAGATGCTGCGGGCGGCGGGGGAGCCGTTTCGCAAACTCGGCCGTTTTTTTAAGACGTGCGGCACATCGGCAAAATGTTCGGCGGCGCTGATGGGGCTGGGGCAGATCCGCAACGGGCAGGTCGGCAAAGGCGTCGTCCTGATGCTTGCCGAGATCGCCTTTCTCGCCTATTTCGTGCTCGTCGGCGCGAAGGATCTGATCGGGCTGTTCACGCTGGGATTGACGGAGGGCGATCCGATCCTGGGCATCGCGGGCGACAACTCCATTACCATGCTCATCCGCGGCGTTCTGTCCGTCATCGTGCTGCTGGGAATGGCATATTTGTACGTTCAGAACGTCCGCGACGCGGAAAAGACCGCGTTGCGGGCGCAGGCGGGCAGGCCCGTCAACGGGTTCAGGCAATCGCTGCGCACGCTTTTGGACGAAAAATTTTATTTCGTCACGCTGGCGCTCCCCGTCGCGGGCGTGCTCCTGTTCAACGTTCTGCCCATAGTATTCACCGTCCTGACGGCGTTCACCGATTACAGCAGCAACGTGGCGCCGCCCAGGCTGGTCAGCTGGATAGGCTTCGGCAATTTTGCCGAACTGTTCACCAAGGTGTCCTACGTCAGCACCATCGGCAAGATCTTTTACTGGAATGTCATCTGGGCCGTGCTTTCCACCTTTTTCAGCTATTTCGGAGGGCTTTGCCTGGCGCTCCTGATCAATAAAAAGTGCGTGCGGGGCAAAACGGTGTGGAGGGCGTTCCCCATTCTCGCCTATGCCGTTCCCGGGTTCATCACCATGATCGGGTTCCGCTACATGTTCAGCGGCATGGGCCCGATCAACTGGCTTCTCGTCAAGTTGTGGGGGGAAGGCGCGAGCGTGGATTTTCTGGACATCAATTCCGTCTGGGCGGCGCGGGCCGTCTGTCTGCTCGTCAATACCTGGGTGACCGTTCCCGCGTCCATGCTCTTGTCGACGAGCGTGCTCTCCAACATGAACAAAGACATGTACGAGGCGGCGGATCTGGACGGCGCGAACGGTATGCAGCAATTTGTCTATCTGACGCTCCCGTTCGTGTTTTTTGCGACCATGCCCATTCTCATATCGCAGTTTATCGGCAATTTCAACAACTTCGGCATCTCGTTTTTTCTGCGCAGAGGCGTCATCAACGCCGCCGAATACGAGAGGGCGAACAGCACCGATCTGCTCATCAACTGGCTGTACAACCTGGCGCTGGGCGGCGGCAGCGACAATTATTACGGGATCGCGTCGGCGGTCAGCATACTCATCTTTGTCATTACGGGTACCTTTTCGCTGATCGCGTATGTGACTTCGCCGTCGTACAAGAGGGAGGATACCTATAAATGACAAAGAGCAAGAGCATCCGCGTCAAGCGGATCGCGGATTCGGCATGGACGCACATCGTATTGCTGGTCGTGGCGTTTTTGTTTTTCTTTCCCTGCGTGTGGCTGGTGATATCCTCGTTCAGCTCGACGGGTTCCATTTACGATTACGTCGGTTTTTTCCCGAAAGGGTACAGCTTTTCGACGTGGGCGGATCTCTTCACGGAAAAGACGCCGTCCAACAATTATCCCGTCTGGCTGGGGAATACCTTCTACGTGGCGATCCTGAGCAGTATTTTTTCGACGGTATTGGTCATACTGACGGCGTACACGATGTCGCGGTTCCGTTTTAAGAGCCGCAAGACCATGATGAAAATGACGCTTCTGTTCGGGATCTTTCCCAATTTCATGAACATGACGGCGCTGTTCGTCATCATGACGCAGCTGCATCTTTTCAATAACCTGAACGGACTGATCGTCCTGTATTCGTGCAGCGCGCCCATCGGCTATCTCACGCAGAAGGGGTTTTTCGACACCATTCCGAACAGCATTTACGATGCGGCGCGCATCGACGGCGCGAACAATCTGCAGGTGTTCGTCAAGATGACGCTCCCGCTGTCCAAAGCGATGATCGTCTATACGGCGCTCACCTCGTTCACCTTTCCGTGGAGCGATTTTATCCTGCCGCAGATGCTGCTCGGCGGGAACAAGGACAATTATACCGTCGCGATCGGGCTCAACGAAATGACGGACGACATGTTTTCCCTGTTTGCGGCGGGTTCGGTGTTCATCGCGGTGCCGATCGTCCTGTTGTATTTCAGCCTTGCCGGATTTCTCGTCAACGGCGTTGCGGCGGGGGCAGTCAAAGAATAAGGAGCAAAAAAGTGAAGGAACGCATTCTGAAAAATATCCAAAGTATCCGTACGGACGGAAAAAGCACCGTAGAACTTTACAACGAGATCTCGGAAGCGGTGATGCGGGAGCTGACGTTTACCCCGCCCTCGCCCGACAAAAAATCGGCGTACTATCTGTCCATCGAATTTCTCATCGGAAGAATGTTCTACAACAATCTTTTCGAGCTGGGGATCCTCGGCGACGTTTCGGCGATCCTCGCGGAAAAGGGAGCGGACATCTCCGTTTTCGAGGAGATCGAGGACGCCGCACTGGGCAACGGCGGGCTGGGCAGGCTGGCGGCCTGTTTCATCGATTCGGCGGCGGGGCTGGATCTGCCGCTGTACGGAAGGGGGATCCGCTATAAATACGGACTGTTCCGCCAGAAATTTTCAAACGGGTTCCAGGAAGAGCTTCCCGACGACTGGCAGTCTTTCGGCGATCCCTGGGGGGTGCGCCGCGAGAAGGAGGCGCTGACGGTGCATTTTGCGGACGGCGACGTGCGCGCCGTGCCGTACGACGTGCCGATCATCGGCAAAGACCGCGTCAACGCCCTCCGCCTGTACCAGGCGGAGGGCAGCGCGCAGGCGGAAAAGATCAGCGAATATCTTTATCCCGCCGACGATACCGAAGAGGGGAAACTTCTGCGCCTGCGCCAGGAATATTTCCTCTCCGCGGCGGCGGTCGGGGAAATGATCGGGCGATACGTGCGCGCGCACGGCAGGGATTTTTCGCGCTTTTCCGATTTTCACGCGGTGCAGCTCAACGATACGCACCCCGTGCTCGCGATCGCGGAATTTGTGCGCATTCTGACTTGCGGATACTGTGTCCCGTTTGCCAAGGCGGTGCGCATCGCGGGCAAGACGTTCGCCTATACCAACCATACCATTCTGCCCGAGGCGCTGGAATGCTGGCCGAAAGAATATATGCGCAGGATCTTGCCCGACATTTACGACGTTTTGCAGAAACTGGACGCCAAACAGCACCGCGAATTCCGCAAAAATGGCGTTTCCGCGCCGGACGAGGCGGCGATGCGCATCGCAAAGGGTGGCGCCTTTTCGATGGCGAACGCCGCCGTGTACGTGGCGCACCGCGTCAACGGGGTCGCGCGCATTCACACGCAGATCCTCAAAGATTCCCTCTTCGATGCGGCGTACCGCTATGCGCCCGAAAAGTTCGTCAACGTGACCAACGGCATCACCCAGCGGCGCTGGCTGATGCTGTGCAACGAAGAGCTTTCGGCGCTCATCGACCGCTGCATCGGGAAGGGCTGGCGGGAAGACGTTTCGCAGCTCGGCCGAATGAAAGATTTTGCGGACGATGCAAACGTCCTGGCGGAATTTTCGCGCATCAAGGACAGGAATCGGGCACGGCTGGCGCAATACGTGTTGAAAAAAGAGGGCATCGCCCTTTTGCCCGACGCGATCGTGTACGCGCAGGTCAAGCGCCTGCACGAATACAAGCGGCAGCTTATGACGGCGTTCGCCGTTCTGGAAATTTACGAAAAGCTGAAAAGGGGGGAGCTTCCCGCCTTCAAGCCGTCCGTGTTCCTGTTCGGGGCGAAGAGCGCGCCCGCGTATTTCCGTGCGAAGGGGATCATCAAGTTTATCAACGAGATCTCCGAAAAGATCGCCGCGGACGATGCGGTCAACAAAAAGCTGCAGGTGGTTTTCGTGACCGATTACAAAGTTTCGTACGCGGAAAAGATCGTGGCGGGGGCGGACGTGTCCCTGCAGGTCTCGACGGCGGGGCTGGAAGCGAGCGGCACGGGGAACATGAAATTTATGATGAACGGCGCGGTCACCTGCGGCACGATGGACGGCGCGAACATCGAGATCGTCGAGCAGGCGGGGCGCGAAAACAACTATATTTTCGGCGCGGAGGTGGAGGAGATCGACCGCCTCAGGCGGGGCGGATACGATCCGTGCGCCCTGTTAGCAGAAGATGCGGCAATGCGCCGCGCGGTCATGACTCTCGCGGACGGCACCTTCGGCGACGTCGGCACGGGGTATTTCAGAGAGTTGTACGATTCGCTCACCGTCGGGGCGAGCTGGCACAAGGCGGACCATTATTTCATCATGCGCGATCTGCCCGAATACGTGGATGCGCTTTTGCGCATCAACAAGGAGGCGGGTACGCCCGAATTCGGCAGGAAACAGTTTATGAACGCGGCGTCGTCGGCGTATTTTTCGTCCGATCGTTCCGTCCGCGAATACGCGGAAAAGATCTGGGGGCTCGGCTGAGCGCGCGGGGCGCCGCCTGAAAATTTTTTGGGGAAAGGAGGGGAAAACATGAACAAAAAACGTTTGCTTCTGATCGCGCTCGCCGCGGTCTTGGCGATCTCCTGCGGCGGCGTGGCCGCCTGCGGGAGGGGAGAGGATGCTGCAAAATACACGGTCACCTATGTGGACGCGACGGACAAAAACAACGTTCTGAAAAAGGAGGAGGTCGCCGAAGGAGGGAAGGCCTCCGACTGGACGCCCGTCAAAGAAGGGTATGTCTTTGTCGAATGGTACGCCACGCCCGATTTGGTGCACGTGTTCCGTTTCGACGATCCGATCGCGCGGGATACGACCGTCTACGGCTATTTTTCTTCCGACGCGTTCCGGGAGGATACCCGCAGTTTTTATATTCTCGGTTCGAGCGACGAGGAGGGATCGGTGCTGTTCAACACCGCATGGAAGATCAAGGACGAGGAAAAACAAAAGCTGGTACGGTCGGACAGGGCGGGCGTCAACGAGTATGCGATCACGCTGGATCTGTATGCGGGCGACCTGTTTCAGCTGGCGATCAACAACGGCTTCGAAAACCAGCGCGGCTTCGGCTACATCGTCGACGCGGGCGGCTGCATGGAGGAAAGCAAGAACCATCTCAATCCCAACGACAGGGTATCCAATATAGCCGTGGTGCGGTCGGGCAATTACACGCTCACGCTGACCACTCATCCCTGGAGCGACAGGTACGACACCGAAAACAGTTCCTATACCGAGGAAAAGAAGGAAAATTATAACTACAATATCGAGGACACCATCGCGGTCGCGCGCAACGGCGAGCCCGCCGTTGCGCCGAATTCGGAACCCCTGACCATTCACATCAAGGGCAGCTATATCACGGGCTGGGCGCACGATACTTCCGAAGAATACACCATGCAATACGACGCGCAAAGAAACGTCTACACCTATTCGCACGAATTCGTGGCGGGCGACGCCGTCATGTTCTACAACTTTCTGACCGAAAACGGGCAGGTCGGCGGCTTGGGCAGCGTAAACGTCAACAGCTCCTGCGTGGATACGCAAAAGTCGGACACCGCTTACCTCGACCTTACGTCGGGCAACATCGGGATCAAGTCGAACGGTACGTATGGCTTCGAATATGACCGCCGCACGAATAAAGTCGTCGTAAAATACGATCCCGCTTACACGGGGGCGTATGTTCCCGCGCAGGTTTGGTACGTGGCGGGCGGCGGGATCACCGAACCGTTGAAGAGTTCTGCATACGGCGGCAACCTGACGGACGCGCAGAAATTCGGCAAAGGGGAAGGGGAGCATACCTACGTCATGACGCTCGATCTCGCGCCGGGGGATATGTTCCAGATCGTGACGAATAAAAATTACGGTATGGCGCACGGCTATTCGGACATCGCAAATCCCGGCGAAGGCGCCGACGCCGTATTTTCGCAGGCGGGCGGAAACATCCGCGTGGAAAAGGGCGGCAACTATACGCTGACGCTCAGGCTCGATCCCGTCTCTCCCGTCGGGGATACCGTCACGTGGGTGCGCAACGGGGATATCGTGCAGGAACTTCCCGCCGCGTTCAGGCCATAATCGGCCGCATTCGGCGCGTCGTGAAAAGGATAGCCCGCAAATTTTTTGCGGTACGGCCGTACGGGGCGAAGGCGCGGGGCGGCGCAAATGATTGCGCCGCCCCGCGCCTTGTTTTTTGCGGAAAAAATGTATGCGGAAAAATGTATTCGGGCGTACATCGTATAAAAAAGAGGCCTTTCGGAAGACTTTTGCCTTGCGGAAGAGGCTGTTACCGATTTTTGACAGCAGGAACTTTCCCCAACGGCGGCAATCAAATTGACATCGCGGCAAGTTTCGGCTATAATGGTATTCGGCTGAATTGTTGATTTCAGACAAAAAATACGGTCATTGTGGAAAAGGGTAAGCACAGGGAACGGAGTATGATGCTGAACGAAAAAATGGAGAAGATCCGCAACATCGCGCCGATGCGCAAGATCACAGACTTTTTTGAAGGGGATATTTATCCCGCAGTCTATGCGGCGCTTGCGTTGTTATGCTC
The DNA here is from genome assembly GCA_944341655.1 of uncultured Clostridia bacterium. GTDB lineage: Bacteria > Bacillota > Clostridia > Christensenellales > Borkfalkiaceae > Borkfalkia. Next base: position 10,378 of record CALVMA010000101.1, read on the forward strand.
TTTTGTGGGGCTGGAACTTCCGTTTTACATACTGACGGCGGCGGTAACGATCTTTACGATCCTGTTCTGCCGCGATACGAAGTCGCTGATCGTGCCGCTGGTTCTTGCGGTGTATGCCGTGAGCCAGAAACACACGCCGCAGCCGCCTTACAATTCGGGCTATTTGTACGATCCGTCCGTGCTGACGGTGCTGATCTGCCTGTTTGCACTGGTTCTGGCGGCGACGCTCGTGCGCATGATCGCCTATAAGGGGACGGGGAACGTCTTTCGCGCGCACACGCGCGCGCGCTGGGGCTTGCTGGCAATGACGGCGGCGCTCGTTCTCAACGGCATATTTTTCAGCGGGTACACCGTTTCCAACCTCGTGCTCGGCGTCGCGCTCGCCTTTTCCTTCGTGTATTTTTATATTTATTTTTACAATACCTTGGAATGGACGGAAAAGACGGCGGGATACGTCGCGCGCATTCTTGTTCTGGCATGCGCGGTCATTCTTGTACAGCTGTTTGATCTTCTCGTGTTCGACCGGCCGGAAACAAAGGGCGAGCTTGTGCTGGGCTGGGGCATGAGCAACAACATCGGCGGAATGCTTGCCATGTTCATGCCTGCAAGTTTCTATCTCGCTTACAAGAGCAAGTACGGGATCCTGTACTACGTTTTCGGGCTGGCGGTCTTTTTCGGCGTGATCTTAACGCTCAGCCGCACCTCCGTTTTGGTCGGCGGCGCGGTGTTGATCGCCTGCATGATCCTGCTCAGCGTGAAGGGCAGGCACGTTTGGTTCGTGCGCATCTTCAATATCCTGTTCGTCATCGTTCTGCTCCTGTGCATATTCCTGCCCAACGGGCTGAAAGAGGTGTTCCGGCATTACGTGGAACGCGGGTTCGACGACTCCGGACGTTGGGAGATCTGGGCAAACGGCGTCAAGAATTTCCTGCGCGCCCCCCTGTTCGGCGTCGGGTTCTATACGCCCATCGCGCCCGATTGGTCTTACAACATCGAAAACTGGCTGTTCCCCGATATGTATCACAATAGCTACATTCAGATGCTCGCTTCCTGCGGCATAGTCGGCGTTGCCGCCTATACCTACCACCTCGTCGAAGGCTCCATTCTCGTGTTCCGCAAAATGACGCTGGAAAGGCTGTTCTTCTTCTTGGTCATTCTCATCCTCACCGCGATGAGCATGGCGGACAACCACTTGTTCCATTTCTTCCCCACGCTCGTCTATTCCATGCTGGTGGCGCTCTGCGAAAAGGACTACGAACGCACGGTGAAATCCAAACAAAACGCGGACACGTCGCAGCAGGAAAGCGGCGCGCAGGCAGACGCGGTGCAGGCGGACGCGGCTTTGTCGGGCGATGCGCAAGCCGTTCCTGAAAGCGAAGGGAAGGCGGGGACGGAGGAATAATTTTTATAACGATTTGTGTTGTATGAACGGGCGGTGTGGATTTTGTGAGAGCGGGATGGGCCGTCCGGTCTATTTGTGTGTAAATAACCGATCTGTGTTTGCAAGAGTAGCAATTTGCGGGCGCAGGTGCTACAATGATAGAGAGCGCGGCGAACGGTGCGGCGCTGTTGTGCGTGCGGCGGTCGGAGAGGCTGTGCGGTGCGCAAATCTGAAAGGCGGTAGAGACGACGTTGAAGGAATGTAGAATTAGTGAATTATACGATCTTTCGCACACGGCGGCGGGAGAATATCTGCGCGGGTACGGGTATCCGTGGGAAGCGCTGGCGGGGTTGAAAGAGTTCATACTTTCGTACGGTGCGGGGCTTTGCGCGGAGGAATACGAAGAGATTTTGCCGCAGGTGTGGGTGCACAAGACGGCGAAAGTGGCGCCGACGGCGTATCTGGGTGCGCCCTGCGTGATCGGGGCGGGCACGGAAGTGCGGCACTGTGCGTTTATACGGGGCGGTGCTCTTATCGGCGAGAATTGCGTCGTGGGGAACTCCGTGGAGATCAAGAATGCGATCCTGTTCGACAATGTGCAAGTGCCGCATTTCAACTATGTCGGGGACAGTATTCTGGGATACAGGTCGCACATGGGTGCGGGATCGGTGACGAGCAACGTAAAATCGGACAAAACGCCGGTGTGTGTCCGAGTCGGGCAGGAAAGGCTGGAAACGGGGCTGAAAAAGTTCGGCGCCATGCTGGGAGATTTTGTGGAAGTGGGCTGCAACAGCGTGCTCAATCCCGGCACGGTCGTGGGGAGGCATACCAATATTTATCCGCTTTCGAGCGTGCGGGGGTATGTTCCCGCGGGGAGCATTTACAAGGGCGCGGGTGCCGTTGTCGAAAAAAAATAAAGGAAATTTGCGATGGGAAAATATTTCGGAACAGACGGATTCCGCGGTGAGGCGAACAAGACGCTGACCGCGGAACACGCATATAAAGTAGGGAGATTTTTGGGCTATTATTACGGGGAACTGCGGCGCCGCCGCGGGGACGATACGCCTGCGCGCATCGTGATCGGGAAGGATACGCGCCGTTCCAGTTACATGTTCGAGTACGTGCTGGCGGCGGGGCTGTGCGCTTCGGGGGCGGACGCCTACACGATGCACGTGACGACGACGCCGTCGGTGGCGTACATTGCGCGGGTGGACGATTTCGATTGCGGGATCATGATTTCGGCGAGCCACAATCCCTTTTACGACAACGGGATCAAGCTGATCAACAACAACGGCGAAAAGATGGACGAAGAGACCATTTCGCTGGTGGAAGATTATCTGGACGGCAAGCTGGAGCTGTTCGGGGAGAAGATGGAAGATTTGCCTTACGCGATGCGCGAGAAGATCGGCAAGACGGTGGATTACGCATCGGGCAGGAACAGGTACATCGGGTATCTTATTTCCATCGGGATGTATTCGTTCAAGGGCATGCACGTGGGGCTGGATTGCGCGAACGGTTCGGCGTGGAACATAGCGAAGTGCGTGTTTGAGGCGCTGGGCGCGAAGGTGACGGTGATCAACGCGGATCCGAACGGGTTCAACGTGAACGAAAACGCGGGATCGACGCATATCGAAGGGCTGTGCCGCCTCGTGAAAGAGAAGGGGCTCGACGTCGGGTTTGCCTATGACGGCGATGCCGACCGCTGCCTGTGCGTGGACGAAAACGGCAACGTCGTGGACGGCGATAAGATCCTCTATGTTTACGGAAAGTACATGAAAGACCGCGGGAAGCTGGTCACGAATACGGTGGTTACGACGGTGATGAGCAATCTCGGTCTTTATAAAGCATTCGACGAAGAGGGGATCGGCTATGCGAAGACCGCCGTCGGGGACAAGTACGTCTATGAATACATGCAGCAGCACGGCTGCAGGATCGGGGGCGAACAGTCGGGGCACATTATTTTTTCCAAATATGCAACGACGGGCGACGGGATCCTGACGAGTCTGAAGATCATGGAAGTCATGATGGCAAAGAAGATGACGCTTTCGCAGCTGACGGCGCCCGTGCACATTTATCCGCAGGTGATCGTCAATGTGCGCGTGTCGGACAAAGCGGCGGCGCAGTCGGATCCCGACGTGCGCGCGGCGGCGGAGAGCGCGGAGCGCGAACTGGGCGGAAACGGGCGTATTCTCGTGCGCGGATCGGGCACGGAGCCGCTCGTGCGCGTCATGGTGGAGGCGGAGAGCAAGGCTGCGTGCGAGAGGGTTGCCGGCGGCGTCGTCCGGGTGCTGCAAGACAAGGGTTATGCCGTGTAGGGACAGGATATGTGCGGAATCGTAGGATACACAGGATACAGACAGGCTGCGCCCGTTTTGCTGGACGGGCTGAAAAAACTCGAATACCGCGGTTACGATTCGGCGGGCATCGCCGTGCGGGACGGAGCGGGCAAAGTGACGCTCGTCAAGGCGAAAGGCAGGCTGAAACGTCTGGCGGAAAAGACGGACGACGGCAGGACGGTCGCGGGGGATTGCGGGATCGGGCATACGCGCTGGGCGACGCACGGAGAGCCCTCCGAGGTGAACGCGCACCCGCATTTCAACGACGAAAAGACGGTTTTCGGGGTGCATAACGGGATCATCGAAAACTTTACCGATTTAAAGGTCAAGCTGGAAAAGGCGGGATATTCTTTCTATTCGCAGACGGATACGGAAGTGGCGGTCAAGCTCGTCGATTACTATTACAAAAAGTGGAACGATCCGCTGGCGGCGCTCGTTTCGTTCACTTTGCGCGCGCGCGGATCGTATGCGCTGGCGGTCATGTTCGGGGATTATCCGGGCGAGATCTACGTCGCCCGCAAGGACAGTCCCATGATCATCGGCATCGGGGAGGGGGAAACCTTTCTCGCCTCCGACGTGCCCGCCATACTCAAATACACGCGCAGCGTCTATTACATCGGGAACATGGAGATCGCGCGCCTGCAAAAGGGGAAAGCGGATTTTTACGATCTCGACAGAAACAGGCTTGAAAAGCAGCCCGTCGCCGTCACGTGGGACGAAGAGGCGGCGGAGCGCGGCGGGTACAAGCATTTCATGATGAAGGAGATCCACGAACAGCCCAAAGTGGTGCGGGATACCGTTAACGATGCGGCGGCGAAGGGCGTCATCGACTTTTCGCACACGGGGCTTACGGACGAGCGTATCCGCTCCTTTTCGGAGATCTGGATCGTGGCGTGCGGATCGGCGTATCATGCGGGCATGGCGGCGCAGTATGTGATCGAAAGCCTTGCGCGCATTCCCGTGCGGGTGGAGCTCGCCTCCGAATTCCGTTACCGTGATCCCGTTTTGTCGGGACATTCGCTCGTCGTCGTCATCAGCCAGTCGGGGGAGACGGCGGACAGCCTCGCCGCCCTGCGCGAGGCGAAGGAGCGGGGCGCCGAGACGCTCGCGGTCGTGAACGTGGTAGGCTCTTCCATCGCGCGCGAAGCGGACATGGTCTTTTACACGAAAGCCGGCCCCGAAATTTCCGTCGCCACGACCAAGGCGTACAGCGCGCAGCTCGTTGCGGGGTATATGCTCGCCGTGCAGTTTGCGTATGTGCGGGAAAAGATCGGCGAGGAAGAATACAGGCGGCTGATCGGCGAGCTCAAAGCGCTCCCCGATAAGATCGGGGCGCTGCTCGAAGACAAAGAAAAGATCCAGAAATTTGCGGCGCAGATCGCCAACCGCCGCGACGTGTTTTTTATCGGCAGAGGCGTCGATTATGCCGTCGGCATGGAAGGGAGCCTCAAACTCAAAGAGATCAGTTACATTCATTCGGAGGCGTATGCCGCGGGCGAGCTCAAACACGGCACGATCAGCCTCATCGAAGAGGGCACGCTGGTCGTGGGCGTCCTTACGCAGGCAAGGCTCGCGGAGAAAACGTGGAGCAACATGGCGGAAGTGCACAGCCGCGGGGCTTATCTCATGGCCCTGACTTCGGCGGGCAATTATTTCGTGGAAGACAAAGCCGGTTTTACCGTTTACGTTCCGAAAGCGGAAGAGCTGTTTTTGCCCAGCCTTGCCGTCGTTCCGCTGCAGCTGCTCGCTTACTATGTGAGCGTCGCGCGCGGGCTGGACGTGGATAAACCGAGAAATCTCGCCAAGAGCGTTACGGTGGAATAAAGACAAAACCGTCCGATATCTTACGGAGAAGGATTATGAAAAAAACTCATCGTTTGGGAAAAGATATATTGATCGTCGCGGTCTGCGATCTGATCGCGGTGACTCTTTCCATGCTGGTTTCCATGCTGATCGTGCATGCGGAGATCATCTGGGACTGGGATCTTTTGTACTGGTACCTGTGCAACCTCGTCACCGTCGGCTTTTTTTACGTTCTTTTCCGTCTGTATTCCATGTCATTGCGGGCGGTCGGCATCATCGATTCGATCAAAATGGTGCTGGCGGGATTGTGTATCCTTGCCGTGAACGTCGTTTACATCTTTTTCTTCGACAAAGTCTGCGACGTCCGCACGTGTATCCTGTACGTCATGATGCTCACCGTGTTGGCGCTTCTGATCCGTTTTTCCAAGAGGATCTATGTGGCGTCCAAGTACATCATGAACAGGGAGGGCGGGCATAAAATACGCGCCATGATCGTGGGCGGCGGCGATGCGGGCACCATGCTCATCCGCGAGATCCAGACGACGGACAAGATCAACTACAATCCCGTGTGCATTCTGGACGACGATCCGGCGAAGCGGGGCAAGAGCATCGGGGACGTCAAGATCGTGGGATCGACTGCCGAGATCAAGAAGTTTGCCGAATTTTACAACATCGAAGAGATCCTGATCGCGATGCCGTCCGTGCCGAAAAAGGAGATCCAGAAAATATTCGATCTTTGCAAGACCACGAAATGCAAGGTAAAGATACTTCCGGGGCTGTACCAGATCGTGAGCGGGGAAGCGAGCGTTTCGGCGCTGCGGCCCGTGCAGATCATCGACCTTTTGGGCAGGGAACAGATCAAAGTCAACCTGGACGAGATCGTGGGCTACATCGAAGGGCGCGTCGTGCTGGTGACGGGCGGCGGCGGATCCATCGGCAGCGAGCTCTGCCGTCAGATCGCGAGCCACAATCCCAAACAGCTGATCATTTTGGATATTTACGAAAACAACGCGTACGACATCGAACAGGAGCTTCGCAGAAAGCATCCCGAGCTCAACCAGGTCGCGCTGATCGCGAGCGTGCGCGATATCGGGAAAATGGACGACGTGTTCAAAAAATACCGACCGGAGATCGTGTTCAACGCGGCGGCGCACAAGCACGTCCCGCTCATGGAAACGAGCCCGAACGAGGCGGTGAAAAACAACGTGTTCGGCACGCTGAACGTTGCCCGCTGCGCGGACAAATACGGCGTCAAAACGTTCGTGCAGATCTCGACGGACAAGGCGGTCAACCCGACCAACGTCATGGGCGCGACCAAGCGCATCTGCGAGATGATCGTGCAGACGCTCGGCCGCCACAGCAAGACGAATTTTGTGGCGGTGCGGTTCGGGAACGTGTTGGGCTCCAACGGTTCGGTGATCCCGCTCTTTGAAAGGCAGATCGCGGAAGGGGGACCCGTCACGGTCACGCACAAGGACATCATACGCTATTTCATGACCATTCCGGAGGCGGTCTCGCTCGTGTTGCAGGCGGGCGCGTACGCGAAGGGCGGGCAGATCTTCGTGCTGGATATGGGCGAGCCTGTCAAGATCTACGATCTGGCGTACAACCTCATCAAACTTTCGGGGCTGGAACCTGGCGTGGATATCGAGATCAAGTGTACGGGGCTCCGTCCGGGCGAAAAGCTCTACGAAGAGCGGCTGATGGACGAAGAGGGCATGCAGACGACCGAAAACGGGCTCATCAACATCGCGAACCCGATCGACATCGACGAGGGATTTCTTTGGACGGAATTGGACAAACTTTATAAGGCGGCGTACAGAGAAACGGAGGACATGAAAAAGCTGGTGGCGGAACTGGTCACCACGTACAAGCCGCAATAAAAGAGGAAAGAGGCCGGCGGCAAAAGGAGAACGAACAATGGAAAACGAAGAAAACGTTATTACGATGGGGGATATCTTCCGCGCCATAAAGAAGCGCGCCTGGATCGTCGCGGCGGTATCCGTCGCGTGTTGTCTGGTATTTTTCTGCGCGGTGCAATTCTGGTACAACAATGTCAATCGGGATTATAAGGCGACCTGTTACATTTCTTTCCCCGGCGTGTATTCGGAAAAAACGCAGAGCGTGTATCCGGACGGCACCGTTTTTCGTGCGGAGGACATCATCTCCTACGAAGCGCTGAACGACATCAAAGAGCAGGGCGGGGATCTGTTCGCTTCGGTGGACATCGAAAAGATGATCCAGGAAGACCGGATTTCCGTATCCGTGGAATATTCCGCCGCCGCCGCGACGGCGCAGACGGCCGCGCAGTCGCAGAGTGCGTCGGCGGCGTCCCCGACGCAGGCGGACGTCAAAATCACGATCAACGCATCGTCGTCCTGTTTTCAGAATGCCGATCAGGCGAGAGAATTTATCCAAATGATCGCGGAATATCCCGTGCTTTACGCGCAGGCGCTTGTGGAAACCTCCGCCTACGATATGTATTTGCAGAATTATCGGGGAGAGGACGCGAGCTATGAGCTCAAAGTCAATTCCCTCGTATCGCAGCAGAAGTATCTTCTGGATATGTACGACGACCTCATTCAGACCAAAGGCACCTATTACATCGTGTCTTTTACGTCGGAGAACGGCACTTCCTATTCGGGGACGCTGGATTCTTTCCGTTCCCGCTGCGAGGCGGCGTTCAACCAGGACGAACAGCAGTCGCTGCTCGAAGAACTGGACGTCAGCGGGTACATGTATGATGCCGATACCTTCCGCGAAGAAGCGGAAAACCGTCTGAAAGTGTTGGACAGCAAGATCGCCGATCTGGAATTTCAGATTTCCGAATACGGCAAACTCATCAGCAAGACGGAATCGGAAGGCGGTTCGGACAGCGTGGTCTCCCAGCTTCTGAAATTGTACACGCAGCTGGTGCAGGATCAGAGCACGTACAAGCTGGAGCGCGACAAGACACAGCAGATCCTCGACAATCCGCCGAGCGAGGAGGAGATCGCGGCATTCGAGGCAAAGCTGGAATCCTATTATACGATCTTGCAGGCGCAGACGCAGATCTACAAGAACGTGAGGACGCAGTATTTTGAGCAGGAATCGTATTTCCGTATGCAGAACAACAAGCTGGCGGTCACGGGCGGGATATCTCCCGTCATCGCGGTGATCGGCGGGCTGATCGCGGGATTTATCCTTTCGTCGGCGGTGGTCTGCGTGGTCGAATTTTCCAAAATGAAAAAGCACGCCAGGCAAGCGGAGAACTCCGCGCGGCAGGAGGAAGACGGGCCGCAGGCGTGAGTGCCGCATAACGCCGCAGAAAATTTTTCAGCCATGTTTCCGCCCTGTGAATCAAATATTCCCGGGGTGACTGCTTTTTAAAGCGTCTTTTCGGAAAAGAGAAAGGGATAAAAAACAGGCAAAACAGGCAGAATGCCTGTTTTGGAGAGAAAGGATACGGTTTTGAGGAAAAAGGTATGAGCATTAAATTTTCTCCTCCGGATATTTCCGAAGCGGAGATACGGGAAGTTGCAAGCGCATTGAGATCGGGCTGGA
>CALVMA010000102.1 GCA_944341655.1 uncultured Clostridia bacterium
ATCATGCGTTTTTGCCAGAGTTTTATGACCGAGCTGTACCGTCATATCGGAGCGGATACGGATGTACCCGCGGGCGATATCGGTGTCGGCGGCAGGGGGATCGGTTTCCTGTTCGGGCAGTATAAGCGTATCCGTGACGAACATGTCGGCGTTTTGACGGGAAGGGGCCTTACTTACGGCGGTTCTCTGGTCCGTACGGAAGCGACGGGTTACGGTCTTGTTTATATTACGGAAGAGGCGTTGAAGAGCAAGGGAGATTCCATCAAAGGCAAGACGGTGGCGATCAGCGGTTCGGGCAACGTTGCGATTTATGCGTGCCAGAAAGCGCAGCAGCTTGGCGCGAAAGTTGTCACGATGAGCGATTCGAACGGATATGTTTACGACAAGAACGGCATTCAGCTGGACGTCGTGAAGCAGATCAAGGAAGTGGAAAGGGGCCGTATCAAAGAGTATGCGGCGCGCGTGAAAGGTGCGGAGTATCATGAAGGCTGCAAGGGTGTGTGGACGGTCAAGTGCGACGTGGCTCTGCCTTGCGCAACGCAGAACGAGCTGGACGAAGAATCGGCGAAGATTTTGGTCAAAAACGGCGTGAAGCTTGTCGGAGAAGGCGCGAACATGCCTACGACGTTGGCGGGCACGGAAGTGTTCCAGAAAAACGGTGTCGTATTCCTGCCTGGCAAAGCGGCGAATGCGGGCGGCGTTGCGACGTCGGCATTGGAGATGGCGCAGTCGAGCGGCCGTCTGTTCTGGTCTTTCGAAGAAGTGGATGCAAAGCTGAAAGGCATCATGGCGAACATCTTCAAAAACATCGATGCGGCGGCGAAGAAATACGGCTTTGAAGGCAACTACGTAGTCGGTGCGAACATCGCGGGCTTCGAGAAAGTGGCGAATGCGATGATGGCGCAGGGCGTGGTGTAAAAACAGTTTATCGCGGAAAAAGGAAAATTTTTCGGTGTATAAAAAAACGGCGGCGGACGAAAGAGTCCTGCCGCCGTTTGATTTTACGCCGCGCAAGAGCGCGGTGTTTTTTTATGCGGCGGCACAAACGATTTTGCGCCGCCGCATTGAAATGCCGCATTTTACGGAGCCGTTCGCCCAATCGACGGGGCGTTCCGTTTTGTCGGCCGATAAAATCCGCAGGCTGCAAAATATCTTTGCAGCCTGCGGCGATCGTTTAAAAATTTGATCAGACGAGGTAGAGAATGAGCTCTACGACAAAGACGGTACCGATGCTTGCGAGGGAGACGGGCAGAAGTCCTTTACGGAAAAAAGCGAGGACGAGCGCCACGGCAGTGCCCGCGAGTCCGGACCAGATGGTGGATGTCGAAAACAGGATGGTCGGGAAAACCATGACCGACAGCACGCTGTACGGAAGATAATAGAGGAAGGAGCGGATGTATTTGCTTTTTATATCTTTTTTTACAAAGATCAGTGTGATGCCTTTTGACAGGTAAGTGATGGCGAACATGACGAGGCAGCCGATGAGCATATCGGAAAGGGAAGCGTTCATTGCGCGCCTCCTTTGTCCGCGTCGTCGGGCGTGGGGCAAGTTTTTTCGGACTGGTTGTCGGGATTATTTTCGGAATTTTCCTCATGCGGGAACAAAAAGGCGATGACGGCGGTGCAGACGATGGAGCAGAGGATGATGTTCAGTCCGGCGGGCAAATCGGCAAGGACTGGCACGAAGTAAAAGAGACAGCTTGCCGCCACGGAGAGAGCCACGAGAATGAACACGCGCAGATCGTCTCTTGCGGGGGGAATGACGATGGCGACGAACATGGCGTAAAGGGCAATGCTCAGCGCGCTCATCAGCATATCGTAATAAGCCTGGCCGGCGCCCTGCGCGAGGGTGGCGAAGAGCAGTTTGCTGACGCCTGCGCCGACGGCGGTGCCGCCCACCCAACCGCAGAAGGAGCAGCTCATGAGTCCGATAAGGTAAGAAAAGGTCAGTTTTTGGGGCTGGCGGATGGCAACGGCGAAATTTTCGTCGGTGACGCCGAACGCAAGGACGGCGCGTTGCCAGAGGGGGAAACCGGGGCCCATTTTCTGGGCGAGGGCGAAGGACATCAGAGTATAGCGGATATTGATGACGAGCATGGTAGCGACGAGCACGGCGAGGCTGGCGCCCGCTGCGATGAGGTTTGTGCCCGCGAACTGACCCGTACCTGTAAAGTTGGTTGCGGAAACGAGGATGGGGAACCAAGCGGGGAAGCCCTGGCGGACGGCCTGCACGGCGTATGCGAAGGATACGGAAAGGTATCCGAGCGCGATAGGGAGCCCGTCTTTCATACCTTTGGTGAATTTCATGGATACGACCTCTTTTTATACAAAAACACAGTGTATTATAGCACAAACCCAGGCAAAAGAAAATCATTTTCCGCAGTTTTTTTGCAGAACGGGCGCTGTCGGTTTGATTTTTCGTCTTTAAATATGCTATAATAGCAGAAACGCAAAGAGAATCAGATACAGGAGAGATAAATATGTATTGGGCAGACAAGCTGGCGGAGGAGATCGTTCGCCGCAATCCCGAAAAAGCGGAGTATGTATGTGCGGCAGGGATATCGCCTTCGGGGTCGGTGCACATAGGGAATTTTCGCGATATAGCGACGAGTTATTTTGTCTATCGTGCGCTGTTGAAGCGCGGCAAAAAGGCGAAACTATTGTTTTCGTGGGACGAATACGACCGTCTGCGCAAAGTACCCAAAAACGTAGCGGATCATTTGGGGAACAATTCTTTTGAAAAGTACATCGGGTATCCGTATGCGGACATTCCCGATCCGTTCGGGTGCTGTAAAAGTTATGCCGAGCATTTTGAGAAAGAATTCATGAATTCTTTGAAGAATTTCGGCATTGAAATGGAATATCATTTTCAGGCGAAGGAATATCGGAGCGGCAGGTATGCAGAGCACATTATTCGCGCTTTGAAGGAGCGCAAGAAGATTTTTGACATACTTGACCGTCACCGCACGCAGGATGCGACGGAGGAAGAGCGTGAAAATTACTATCCTGTGAGCATATTCTGTCCTGTTTGCGGGAAGGACAGCACGAAGATCGTATCGCTCAGCGAAGATTGCACGAAGGCGCATTATGTTTGCGAGTGCGGGCATGAAGGCGAGTTTGATTTTACGAAAGAGCACAACTGCAAATTGCAGTGGAAGGTAGACTGGCCGATGCGTTGGCTTGCCGAGGGGGTAGATTTTGAGCCGGGCGGCAAAGATCATGCCTCGAAGAACGGGAGTTATGATACGGCGAAAGACGTATCGCGCGAAGTATTCGGGTATCCTGCGCCGCTGTTCCAGGGCTATGAATTTATCGGGATCAAGGGCAGTGTGGGAAAAATGAGCGGATCGTCCGGCTTTAACATGACGCCGGATTTTCTGTTGAAGCTGTACCAGCCCGAGGTGATCTTGTGGCTGTACGCGAAGACGGAGCCGCTCAAAGCGTTTGATTTTTGTCTTTCGGATGAGATCCTGCGTCAATATTTCGAATTTGACAAGATGCTTTGCGCATACCGTGACGGCACGGCGAACGAAGCGACGGCGCGCGTGATGGAAAACTGTGAAATCGTCGGAAGGAAGATCGTGCCCGTTCCGATGGGGCAGCTGGTGGATCTGGGGTCGGTCGTCGATTTCAATGCGGAGATGATGGAAAAGCTGTTTGCCAAGATCGGCACGCCCTATAAGAAGGAGGAGTTTTCCGAGCGCTTCAAGAAGGCGGAATTCTGGCTGAAAACATGTTCGCCCGAAAGCGAATACATTATTTTGTCCAAGAGGAATTGGCAATATTACCGCACGATGAGCGAAGCGGAGCGCGAATGCGTGAGCCAATTAAAAGATTATCTGGGCAAGGGCGATTATACGCTCGACTCGCTGCAATCGGAACTGTATGCGATTCCCAAGCGCGTCTATCCCGACAAAGCGGAGGATAAAAATGCGCTGAAAGAGGTGCAGAGCAAATTTTTCAAAGACGTATATAACCTGATCCTTTCGCGCGACAAAGGGCCGCGGCTGTACTTGTATTTATTTGCGGTGGAAGCGGAGCGTTACCTGAAACTTTTGGATTTTTCCATACCGGAAGCGGAAGATCCGGACGCGAGGGAGGAAGAAAAGAGCGAGGAGCCGGCAAAGGAAGAGATCGCGGCGGAAGAGAAGTATGTGAGTGCTTCCGCGCCTTTCAAGGCACAGATCGAGCTGGATGATTTTGCGAAAAACGATCTGCGCGTATGTAAGATCCTGTCAGCGAAGGCGATGCGCAAGACGAACAAGCTGATGAAGCTGACGTTGCATGACGGCGCAGGCGAGCGGGTGTTCGTGTCGTCGATCGCCGACCAGTACGAGCCCGAACAGCTGATCGGGAAAAAGATCGTGGTGCTGGTAAACCTGAAACCGCATAAATTCGGCAACGAGTATTCGAACGGAATGCTTTTGGCGAGCACGAACGAAGACGGCACGTGCCGCGTACTGTTTGCCGCCGACGATGCCGAGATCGGTTCGCTGATCCATTAAAATCGGAACGTGGGCAAGGTTTGCGGGTTTTGCCGAAAAATATTTGCCTTGCGGCAATATAAGAAAGAGGGAAAACGCAGACGTTTTCCCTCTTTTCGGGAGGAAAACATGAAGAAGCATTTGCAGGTCGTGGGTGCGGTGATCATCGAGGACGGAAAAGTTCTTGCCGCAAAGCGCGGAGAAAGCCGTTACGAATATGTCGCTCATAAATACGAATTTGTGGGCGGAAAGATCGAGGCGGGAGAGTCACCCGAAGAGGCGCTGATACGGGAAGTGAAAGAGGAGCTCTGCGCGGATATCCGCGTGTGTTCGCATTTTTTGGATATGACGCACGAATACCCCGACTTTACGATCACGTTGAGGACGTATATCTGTGAATTTGTGTCCGCGTATTCGCGTACGGAGCACGAGAGCCTGCGTTTTCTCGGCGCGGAAGAATTGCGCGAAGAGGAATGGGCGCCCGCGGACGTTCCTGCGCTGGAACGCCTGCGCGAGTATCTGAAAAGGTAAGACAGAGGCGGAAAATCGAATATGTAAAAAAATTAACGTTTCGCTATCGTTTGGGTGAACGTTAATTTTTTTTTAAGCTATTGACATGGCAAAAACTGGAGGTTATAATGATGACGAGAAAGAATTTGCAGCACATTTGTGCAATGCGGGAGGAAGGAGGAAAGATGAAAAAACGCGGTTTTACAATTTTGTTTGCGGCGATCCTGTTCTGTTTCGCGGCTTTGATTTTTGCGGCGTGTGAAACGGTTGAGCCGAACGGCCCTGGCGGCGCCAAGGGAGAAACGGTTACGATCACGGCAGAATTGAGTAAAACGGAAGCCGAAGTCGGCGAAACGGTCACGGTGACGTATTCGGCGACGGGCGGCGCAGCCGTTTCGGTCACATATACCAAGGATAGCGGTACCGCCGTTCCGTTCAGTGGAAGTACTTTCAAGCCTGAGGCGGCGGGCGTCTATGTGTTTACGTTCAGTGCAGAAAACGCGGACGACGTGACGAAGACGCTTACGGTAAAGGCGGCGGCGGAGCCCGTCGCGCCCGTGATCAGTCTGAATATCGACGGGAGCCCGATCTCCGACGGGGCGGAAGTGACCGTCTGCGTGGGAGAGACGATCGGATACGCCGCGAGCGCGACGGAAGGAGCGGCGGTCAGCGCGTCGTACACGATCGACGGCGGGCAGGCGCAGGCGCTGGATGCGGCGTCGGGCAACTTCACGTTTGAAACGGCAGGAGAGTACGTATTTACGCTGACGGCGGAAGGCGCGGAAGATTTTGTTTTGAAAGTCAATGCGGTCGCGCATACCTATGCGGCGGGACAGCTTACATATACGGCGGAAGAATATGCGGTTGCGGAAGATCCCGTGAAATTGTACTGCCAAAACGATTACGGATGCGCGGCGTACATCACGGTGAGCTTGCCTGAACTGAGCGCGCCCGACACATGGCAGGAAACGGTCGATGCGGCGGCAACGTGTACGCAAGCGGGAGCAAAGACGCAGACTTGCACGGTGACGGGCAGCGACGGAGAGACGCAGGTGCAGATCAAGGTGACGCAGATCGTGATT
>CALVMA010000103.1 GCA_944341655.1 uncultured Clostridia bacterium
GATTCGGCAATTCCTTTACGACATTCAGCTCCGCCTCCGCCGCAACGCCCGCATTTCCTTCTTCGTCTTTTACCCGATACGTCAGTTTATAAACGCCCTCTGCCTCGGGGATAAACCCGCAGCCTTCCTGATAAACGCCGCCAAGCTCGGTTTCCGGATCTTTTGCGGCAAGCGAGATTTTCTGACCGGACGGATCGGCGATCTCGACTACGACGTCAACCTCCGAGGAGATTTCCCCGACCGAGCTGAGCACAGGTCTGGGTAATTCATACCATTCCCCGACCAAGCCGCCCTTTTCCAAAGCGGGATACACGGCGGGAAGCCCGCCCGAAACCGTGTTTTCGCGCAAAGAACTGCCGTTCAGTTCGTAGAGGACGACCGTAGCCTCTTTTCCCGTGACAATCTCATCGAATTGCAGAGATACTTCATATTCGGCAAAAGGCTCCAAAACATTTTGCTCTCCGATAAACGAAGCATCGCGCAAATCGAGGATCAGCCTCTTTTCTACCGTGGAAATCGATTGACCATAGTAAATTCCGTAGACGCACATCGTAGAAGGCTCGAATGTGAACACAATGGGTTTTACGCCTTCGCTCGTCAATTGGTTGTTGGTGAGCGCCACGTTGCAAAACGACGTACCGTTCAGCCTCGTATAATATCCCAACGAATTCTGGACCCCTGTGTTTGACGCAACCGATTCTCCGTTATAGTAATGCAAGCCGCAGACCGCATCGCCGACGGAAATGCGCGCCGTAGGCGTTACGACGTCATACGCCGCCCCCGCCTGAAAAATCACCGAAAAAGAATCGCCCGACTTCGTTTCCGTAAAAGAAAGGGACATCTGGTTCAATTCAAGCTGATTGTTCGTATATGTAGAACCCAGCGCTGCATCCATCGACCCGCTGTATGCGTTCTGAGAGATCACCCGGAAGTCGAGAACGAACGTTCCGGAAAGCGGTTCGGTAAACGAAACGCCGCTTCCCGATACGGAAGAGCGGAGACGGACGCCTTCCCGCGTTTCCGACAGCCCGAGCGTATCCGGAACTTTATACTTATAATCGATCTGCACCGCATCGGAATCTGCCCGTAAAACGTCCGCCTGCGTATGTACCGGGTACAGCAATGAAAGCAGCGCTCCGAAAAGAACAACAAGCGCAACCGCTGCCAAAATAAAGATTTTTTTGACTGATACTTCTTTCAACCTTTTAATCCTCCGAGAGTCAGACTTCCCATCAGCTTTTTGCGCAAGATGAGGAACAAAATCAGGATCGGAAAACTTGCTATCATGCACGCAGCCATCTGCATCGGGATCAGGCTTTGCCCCTGCCCTGCCGAATGGGAATAATAATACAGCCCGTAAGAGAGCGTGGGCATACTGGGCAAATAGATCATCGGCGTATAGTAATCGTTCCAAAAGGATATGAACGAGAGAAGCATGAGCGCCGCAAACGTCGTTTTCACGAGCGGTAGCATGATCCTTAAATACACCTTAAAATGCGATGCGCCGTCGATAAACGCTGCTTCTGCATATCCCCACGATAAATTTTTGAAAATTGCAAGAAAAATCAGGAAATTCGTACTCATGAACGAAAACTTCATGAACCATGCCCCGATCATGGAGTCATAAAATCCGATCGCGCGTGCGATCTGCAATTCCGAAGGCAGACTTCCGACGATCGGCAACGTCAGTTTAATGACCGCGAGCATATAAATTACTTTGTTGAAGCGGAATTTATACTTCGCCACCACATACGCCATAATACACGGCGCAAGCTTGTACATGAACGCGCTCCCGACCGAATAGAGCAGGGAATTGAACAACAGCTCTATCATATAAATTTTAGCGGAAGTGCCGTTGTCGTAATAAACGTTCACGTACAAAAGCTTAAATGCGTCACCGTAATTGGAAATATTGAATTCTGTGGGAATCAGCGGGTTTGTCGCAAAGCCGTCAAGTGTTTTCAGAGAAACGCCGAAAGCCCAAAACAGCGGTACCAGAATGAGTATGGTATATATTACAAGAAAGAAAACACCCACCGCTTTGAACAAAACGTGTTTGCTCCGGTACGGAATTTTTCGGATTGCCATCGCTTGCATTATACTTCCACCTCCGGATTATACCTCTCCAAAAGCCACTTAACGACAAAAACAAGCGGGATAGAAACGACCGTAAACATGATACCCATGCTGGCCGCCTGCGGATATGCATCGTAGCCGTCGCTTTTCAAAACCGTTACAAACAGATAATAACCGAAAGTCTGCGTGTATGCCGGCGCTTCATTGCCGTAAAAATTGTATAACGCTGCCTGATTGGTGAAGATGCCCGATGTAGCAATGACCAAATATGTGGAAATCGTCGAATAGACCATCGGGAAGGTAAGGTAGATAAATTCCTGCCACAGCGACATTCCCTCCAGTTGTCCGACTTCCACCAAATCGTTGGGGATGCGCGACATCGTGCTGACATATACGATGATCTGCCCGCCGAACCCTGCCCAAATATTATAGGCGATGACCGTCGGAAACGCGGACGATATATCCACAAAAAAACTGGGCAGCGTTTTGACGCCTAACAACTGCGCCAACGCGGGAATTCCCTCTTCCATAAAATAGCGGAACATAATAGACATGACGATGGAAGAAAGAATTTGCGGCAAAAACAGAATTACGTTAAAAAAGGGCGATCCGGGAATTTTTTTATAGATCAGATATGCGAACAGCACATTCAGGGGCGCACCGACAATTAAACCGGCGAAATACAGCCACATAGAGTTGGAAAACATCATCCGCATCGCGGTGCTGCGGTCGCCCAACAGGTCGGTAAAAAACAATTTAAAGTTGTCAAAACCCGTATATACGTACTTTCCATCCGGCGTATACGATTTAAATGCCAGCAAAACAGAGTTGAAATTGACGCCTATAAAGAAAACGCTTATCTGTGCAAGAGGCAAAACAACCATGCAGACGTAAAAAATAAGCTCGCTTTTCTTTTTCCCTGAAAGTTTTTCTTTTCCTTTCGTCATTTTCGATCCCCGATGTTCCATCAACTCAGATAGGAGGCAAGCCTCGTGTTCCAGTCAGAATATTTTCCTATCATCCGCGCGAGATACTCGTCCACCGTAAGGCTCGGCAAAGTGCGGAATGCCAGCAGCGGCTCGCTGTAATCGATGCCTCCCACGTTCGTAGCCCCGAAAGCCCAGACATTGAAGTAGCTCTTCTCCGTACTGCGCATCGTATTGTCGAAAATGGTATGGTACACAATATCCGTCTGGTCGTCGCTGTATATCTCCCAAAGATTGCGTGAAAAATAGGTCATCTGCGCGAGGTCTTCCTGGCTGAGTTCATAATCATAAGCGCGAGGCACGCCGGTCACCCTCGTAAAGATGCGCAGAGACTCGTCCGAATGCGCAAATGCAAGGAATTTTTTTGCAAGGTCCAGTTTACTCGTCTTTCCGTTGATGCAGACGACCGAACCGCCGCTCGCGGAAAGAAGCGTGCGCCTGTCCTGATTGGAAGAACTCTCGTCTTTCGGTACAGGCAAAAACGCAAACCTGCGTTCGCCGTATCCCCACTGTTCGTAAGGCTCGTCGGTATTATACTTTTCCGCCATCGTCGCAAACGTCCCTTGGTCGCGTGCCTCCGACTCCCACCAGCTGCCTTCCAGAATAAAGGCGACCGGAGCGCGTTCCTGACGGCTGTACAGATAATTGATCTGCGCCATCAGATGCGAAGAAGTCGTGTCAAAAGAATCTGTGCGATAATAACCGCCGCGGATCATGTCGTACGCGAATTGTACGGCAACGCGTTTTCCCGTCTGTTTTTGCAAAAGATAGGCGTTGGCATTCGTAATTTTTACTGTTTGTGACCCGTCAGCACCCGCTACGGCATTCCACTGTGCCGCTTCTTCGTTCGTAAGCACCCCTGCAGGGAACGTGTATTCGCCGTCAAAGGAAGAATTCAGGTTATAGTTTTCTTTCCCTTCATAATCCGCCCAAAGCGAGGCAAGAAAACGTTCGCGGTAGTTATAATACTGCCCGTTCCACATAAAAGGGGTAACGCCGTCGAGTTTCATCTCATCCATCAGCGCAAAGAGCTCGTCGTAGGTTGCCGGCAAGCCGT
>CALVMA010000104.1 GCA_944341655.1 uncultured Clostridia bacterium
TCACTTCGGGCGTGCGCTTCATCGTCCCGCCGCATTCGCATTTGAACGGGCAGTCGTCGATGTACGGACGGTGCAGCTCGATGTCGCCCTCGATCCCGCAAAGCTCCTTCAGCTCCGCCTTGCTTCCGACCACGTGCACCTTGCCGCAGTCGGGACATACCCACCCGGGGAGCGGCGTGCCCCAGTAACGGTCGCGCGAAAGCCCCCAGTCGATCACGTTTTCCAAAAAGTTCCCCATCCGCCCCGACTTGATCGTCTCCGGCATCCAGTTCACCGAATTGTTCGCTTTGATCAGCTCGTCCTTCACCGCCGTCACTTTGATGAACCAGCTCTCCCGCGCATAATACAGCAGCGGCGTGTCGCAACGCCAGCAATGCGGGTAGCTGTGCTCGTATACCATTTCTTTGAACAAAAGCCCCTTCGCTTTGAGCATCTCTATAATGCCTTTGTCCGCTTTTTTCACAAACGTGCCAGCAAAATCAGTCACGGCAGGCTTGAAACAGCCGCGCTCGTCCACCATGTTCACCACGGGAAGCCCGTATTTCTTGCCCACGCGGTAGTCGTCTTCGCCGAATGCGGGCGCAATGTGCACAATGCCCGTGCCGTCCGTCAGCGTAACGTATCCGTCGCAGACAACGTAATACGCTTTCTCGCGGAAACTGCCCTTCGCATAATCGAACAGCGGCTCGTATTCCGCATGCTCGTATTCCCTGCCTTTTTTGACCGACAGCGTCTTATAATTCTCAAACAGCGACGGCACAAGCGCCTGCGCCAATACGTAGCGCGTTCCGTCCTCCGCTTCGATCTCGGCATAGTCTTCGTCCGCATTCATGCAGAGCGCCACGTTGGAAGGCAGCGTCCACGGCGTCGTCGTCCAGGCAAGAAAATACCCGTCCGCGCCCTTTCTCTTGAACCGCACGAAAACGGAAGTCTCCTTGACGTCCTTATATCCCTGCGCCACTTCGTGCGAGGAAAGCGCCGTCCCGCAACGCGGGCAATACGGCACGATCTTGTGCCCTTTATACAAAAGCCCCTTCTTCCAGATCTCTTTGAGCGCCCACCACACCGATTCGATGTACTTGTCGTCATACGTGACGTAGGGATTCTCCATGTCCGCCCAGTAGCCTACGCGCTCGGACATCTTTTCCCACTCGCCCTTGTATTTCCACACGCTCTCTTTACACTTTTTGATAAACGGCTCGATCCCGTATTTCTCAATGTCTTGCTTTCCGTCCATCCCCAGAAGCTTTTCCACTTCCAGCTCGACGGGCAGGCCGTGCGTATCCCACCCCGCTTTGCGCAAAACATGCTTCCCCTTCATCGTCTGATAACGGGGCACAATGTCTTTCATCACGCGCGTGAGTATATGCCCGATATGCGGCTTTCCGTTCGCCGTGGGCGGGCCGTCGTAAAAGGAAAATTCTTCCCCGCCCTCGTTCTTCTTCACACTGTCTTCGAATACGTGCTCCTTCTCCCAGAACGCGATCACGTCCTTTTCACGGTCGACAAAGTTCATCGCCGTATCGACTTTGGAATACAGTTTCTTATCCTTATCCATGCTTCCTCTCCTTGCGGTGGTTTTACCGTTTAAAAAAAGCCCTTCCCCGTTTTCGGAAAACAAAGAAGGACCACCAAAACATACTGTCATACGCCTTTTTTGTTAACGCGGAAAAAATAACCGCGCACAGGACTACTGCTCTTTTCGCCCCGCGGACTCGAAGGGGATACCCTGCCGCGCCTTGTTCGCCGCTTTTCACCTGCCGCGGCTCTCTTTGCAACAACTGCGCAAAGGACTTGTCCTTCATCTTCGCCTTATATTACCAACACTGTTATTTTACCAAGAACGGCGCCGTTTGTAAAGCGATTTTGCCGTCTATGCCGAAAAAAGAAACCCCGCCCGCCGTCCAAACAAATTTCCGCACCCGCCGCCGCGCAGAAATTCGATGCCGCCCGTCTTATACGGGCGGCATCGATCGGCGGTCGGCTCGCTTTTATCCGATAGCTTTTACCGCCCGCCGCCGTTTCGGGCATGCGGCGCGGCACAGCGCCGCATGTCTTGTTCAGTCATAATCTTCCAGCATCTTGCCGATGCGGACCAGATCGGCAGGCGTGATAAAGTTGACGATCCGCTCCCCCGCCCTTCCGTTTTCGGAGATCACGACCGCCAGCAGTTTTTTGTTCTCCTCAAACGCCGCGGGAATATCCTGCAGCGTGTTCTTTTTCCCCAGATACTTATAATATACAAAGAGATCGGTCTCCGAAAGAATGTCCTCCACGGGAGTTTCGGAAAGCCATTCGTCCGCGCTTCTTCCCTGCTGGATCACCGCCCCCAGCTCGCTGATGATGCGGCGGTTGTTCACGATCCCGATCATGCGGTTCTTGCGGTACACGGGCAAATTGGAAAAACCCGTCCGCGAAATGAGCAGCACCGCCTGGCGCAACGACAGCTGCGCTTCGATGCTTACGATCTTCTTATCCTGCAACGTTTCCCCGATCGTGGGCGGCGTACACACCAACCGTTCGATCAGACGGATCTTTTCCACCACCTCGTCGCACGGCACCGCTATAATCTGCCCGTCCGTGCTCTGGTGCACGATCGCATTGCGCAGGCGCGCATAATCGGCAAGATCGTTCTCGTATTTTCGGATCACCGAGTTCTTTTCCGCACAGCGCCGCACTACGTCCGTAAAAGGCTGCGACGGCTTGAAGCCGTAAACGTCGCGCAGCTGCGCGTCGATCTTGTTGTAACTGTTGATAAATTCGGTTGCGTTGCGTTTATCCATGGTCGCTCTCCTTCCCTTTTATTGTAACACCTTTCGCGCCCTTTTGCAATACGTCTCCGAAAATTTTTCCGCGTTCTCAAAAATCTTCACGCCGCCTTCGCGCAAGGCCGCGCGTCCTGACCGTAACGAGCTTGTATTCCCGCGCGGGAACGATGGTAAAATCGCACTCCCGCCGCGCCGAGCGCAAGAGCATCTCCCCTTCGGGGGACGCCGCCTGCGCGATCCCCTCTCCGCACATGCACATCGGCACGCCCGAACAAAACGCGCACGCGCGCAGCATCAGCGGCGGAGCAAAATCTTCCGCCGCCCCGTAGACGCTGAATATGATGTCCGCATCGCAAAGCGCCAGCGTTTCCGCGACCGACGGGTAAAACAGATCTTCCCCCACGCACAGACCGATCTTGCCGATCCCCGTTTCAAATACTTTCAGATGCGCCCCGCTCTTGAATTCCGCGTCCGCCGAATGCAGCATATCCGCCACCCCGAGGATCTTGCCCTTTTCCGCGATCGCCGCGCTTTTATGGCGGATCCCGCAGGAATCGGTATAACAGCCGCAGACGATCACGCACCCCAGCTCGCGGCTCAAGATCGCCATGTCTTCCAGCTTCGACGTCTCCCCCGCAAGTTCGGCCCGGTAATCCACCTCCCCCAGCCCGTGAAAACCCAGCGCAAGCACGTCGCAGCCCGAACGCGACGCGCTTTCCGCACATTCACTCATCTCTCCCTCGGTCACAAAATGTATTTTCATACCCTTTTCCCTCCTGGTTATCTTATACATTTTGCACAAAAAATGTGCCCCGCCCGAAAAATTCGGACAAAGATTGCTCCCCTGCGCCCGAATCGCTTGCAAATTACGCGCAATGTGGTATAATTTTGTCGGAAACTTTTTTTCCGCATTTTTGGGAGAATTTATGCAACGAAAAATACGCTTGACACCGGTGCGGCTGCTCGTACTCGGTTACCTGGCTATTATTCTTATCGGCGCGGCTTTGCTCATGCTTCCCGGCGCGTCCAAGATCGACGGAAGCGCGCCCTTCATGGAAGCCCTTTTCACCGCCGTTTCCGCCTCCTGCGTCACGGGCCTCGTCTTGCAGGATACCTTCCTCTATTGGTCCGTATTCGGCCAGATCGTCATTCTCATCCTCATTCAGATGGGAGGCATCGGCTTCATGACCGTGGTGTTCGCGCTCTGGAAACTCGGCGGCAAAAAAATCGGGCTCAAAGAACGCATCTTTATGCAGGAATCGGTCAACGCGCCCGCCGTCGGCGGCATGATGCGCCTCACCATGACCATCCTCGTCGGCACACTCATCTTCGAGGCGCTCGGCGCCGTCATTCTGTGCTTCCGCTTTATCCCCGATTTCGGCTGGGGCCAGGGCATCTGGATCTCCGTCTTTACCTCGATCTCCGCTTTCTGCAACGCGGGCTTCGACCTCACCGGCATCGCCGGCCAAGAATTCGCTTCCCTGACCGCCTATTCCGGCGACCCCGTCATCTGCCTCACCATACCGCTGCTCATCATCATCGGCGGGCTCGGCTTTTTCGTCTGGGACGACCTCAAAGAAAATAAATTCCGCTTCCGCAAATATGCGCTGCATACAAAACTCGTGCTCGTCACGACAGCGGCGCTCATCGTTATCCCCACCGTCATCATTATCATTGCGGAAAACGGCTTGCCCTGGCAGGAACGAATCCTTTCTTCCTTCTTTACGGCGGTTTCCCCTCGCACGGCAGGGTTCAACGTCCTGCCCCTCTCGGGTACGGGCGCCGTCAAAGAAGGCGTCATCTTCGTGACCATCGTCCTCATGTTCATCGGCGGATCTTCCGGATCCACCGCAGGCGGCATCAAAACCAACACGTTTGCGACGCTCGTCGCATCCCTTGTGTCCCTACTCACGGGCAAGCGCTCCGTCGAATGTTTCGGTCGCAGGATCGATGAAGAAAACGTGAAAAATGCGGCACAGTTCGTTACTCTTTACGTTCTGATCGCGGTCATCGCAACCATAGCCATCTGCCTGCTCGAACAGAACAACCCCGCCGTCACTTCCCTCACCGACGTCGTTTTCGAGGTCGTTTCCGCCATAGGCACCGTCGGCCTGACTTTGGGGATCACGCCGTCGCTCTGCGTCGGCACCGAGCTCATCCTTTGCCTGCTCATGTACCTCGGCAGAGTCGGATGCCTCACGTTCATGCTGTCCCTGCGCACTCCCTCAGAACCCGCGGCAGCGCTGCCCCTGGAAAAAGTCCGCATCGGCTGACGCCGACGCGGTTTTCAGCACTCTGTGCTATTTTCATCCGCTTGAACGCGGAAATTTAATACGGAAGGTCATTATGAAATCAGTTTTGGTTATCGGACTCGGAAGATTCGGCACCTACATCGCCAAAAAATTTACCGAACTCGGCAATCACGTCATGGCGATCGACACCGACGAGGAAAAAATCAACGAAATTTTACCCTACGTGACAAGCGCTCAGATCGGCGACGCCTCCAAACCCAGCGTCCTCGACGCCATCGGCGTGGATAACTTCGATATCTGCGTCGTTTCCGTCGGCGAAAACTTCCAGTCTTCCCTGGAAACCACCTCCCTCCTCAAAGAGGCAGGCGCAAAATTTGTGCTCTCCCGCGCCTCCACCGAGATCCAGGCTAAATTTTTGCTAAGAAACGGTGCCGACGACGTCGTTTTCGCCGAAAAAGAAATGGCGGAACGCCTCGCCGTCAAATTCAGCGCCAACAATATCTTCGACTATATCCAGCTCACCCCCGAATACGCCATCTACGAGATCCCTACCCCGAAATCCTGGGAAGGGAAAACCATCCGCGACAAGGGCGTGCGCGCTAAATACAATCTGAACATCCTCGCCATCAAATGCGGCGGTTCCCTCACCCCTTTGCCCTCCGCCGACCACGTGTTCAGCTGCGCGGAAAGATTGATCGTCATGTGCCGCAAATCGGATATCGAAAAACTTACTCACTGAATTTTACTGCCGCAAAAAAACGCAGGCGCGGTCAAAACGTTTTTGTCCGCGCCTCAATTATTGCGAAAAAAGCCGCAGATCGCAAACAACTTTGCGATCTGCGGCTTTTTCTTAAAATTCTCAAAACCCGTTCGTTTCGCCGCGCCGTTTTATTCAGCTGCGTTCTTCCAGCTTTTTGCGGTCGATCTTCCCGATCAGGCTGACGGGAAGTTTGTCCTCGAAAATTATCTCTTTGGGAACGGCGTAGGCGATCAGTTTGCGGCGGCACGCGTCTAAGATCGCCGCGCGGCATGCCTCTTTGTCCGTGTCCTCCGCGCACTCCGCGAACAGCCGCACGACCTGTCCCCTGATCGGATCGGGTATCCCTACCGCACACACCTTCCTTACGCCCTGCACCGCGCCCGCCACTTCTTCGATCTCCGAAGGATATACGGGAACGCCGCTCACCTTGATCATGTTTTTGATGCGCTGTTTGAAATACAAAAAGCCGTCCGCATCCAAGTAACCGTAATCGCCCGTTTTCAGCCATTTTACGCCGCCGATCTCCTCGAACGGAGAATAGTCCTCGTGAAGATAGCCGAGCATGAACTGATCACTGTCCAAATAGATCTCCCCGACTTCGCCCGCGGGCACTTCTTTGCCGTCGCGGAAAATTTTCACCGCCGTGTTCGAAAGCGGATACCCTATCGAATTTTCTCTGTGATGCGCCCGCGTGTTCACCAGACAGACCGTGACCGTTTCGGTCAGCCCGTACCCCACATACATGCGCGCGCTGCTCCCGCCTTTTTCCAAAACCGCATTGAACCGGTCGATCAGCGGCTGAGGCACGCTGTCGCCGCCGACATAAACATCCTTGATGCAGGAAAGATCCGCCCGCGTAAAACTCTTTTCGCCCATGAGCTTCAAAAACATCGTCGGCACGCCCGTCAGAATGTTCGCCCGCTCTTTGACGATCTGCTTTGCGCTCATCTTCGCGTTGAATTTGATGCACATGATGTTCGTGCGGCGCATCAGCATGCACATATGCATGTTGATGCACAGACCGAAACCGTGAAAAATAGGCAAAACATTGTACAGCGCCTTATAATTTTCCAGCGGCTCGCTCAAAAATTCCTGCGCCTTCGCACAAAGGGTGTTGAATACCAGGTTGTTGTGCGCTATGATCTTCGGCTCCCCCGTCGTGCCGCCGCTCGCAAGATATACGGCCGCCTCCGTCTGAGCGAATTTTTGCGCCTCCTTATGCGGATTGCCCCGATTTTTTAAATATTTTTCAAAAGCATTGTACCCGCGCGCCGTCCGCTTGTTCGTAAATTTGTAATACAGCTTCGCCGCCGCACCCATAAAATACGAACTGTCGCTCACCAGCGTGGGCACGCCGAAATCAAAATTCCCGCATTTGTATAAATCGTATATGAGAAGCAGTTTGCTGCCCGTCCTGCGCAGGTTTTCACGCAAACTCTCCGGAGGAATAAAAGGATGCACGAGATTCGCCGCCGCCCCCAGCTTGTTCGCCGCATAAAACATCATGAGCGCCGCAGGCGAATTGGGCATGCACAGCGTCACCGTGTCACCCTTCCCGATATGAAATTCCGCCGCAATATTGTCGGCAAGCACATCGACGTAACGTAAAACCCTCTCGAACGTGTACCTCTTCCCGTAATAGGAAATGGCTGTCGTGACCGTGCTCTGCGATACGTTCAGCCGCACCGCTTCGTACATGGAGGAAGAACGGGGTAAATCTTTCATGGCAATTCCTTCTTTTTCATGGGTTTATGCAAAAAACGACGATATCCACGCACACGCGACAAGCAAAACAGGGATGACGACCATGTGCGACACATAAATGACCGCGGCATGCCGCCCCAAAAAACAAACGGGTTTGTTCCACGCTCCGTCCAGCGGCACAAATGCGTACTTTGCCGACGTATGATAGATCAGCCTGCCGAAAATCCCGCCGATCAGCACCGCCGAACACCACGGCAGTATGGGGAAATAATCCCCGGGACTGAACGAGGGATTGTTCCGCACATACAACAGCACCGAATAAATGTCTTTTTCCAGAGCCGTCGATCCCTGCGGCGCGTCGTACAGCGAAAGAATGGTCCAAAACCCGTTCACGTTCTCAAATTTTGCAAAATTCGCAAATAAGATCCAAAGCCATAGTATGCCGACCACGCCCGGAAGATACCGCAGCGCTTCCCGCACGATACGCGACGCTTTCCCTTTCCCCAAGGCGCTTCCCACGGCAACCGCCGCTTCGTCCAGTACGGCGTAAAGAAAGATCCCGACCGCAAGCATATGGATCACGCCGAACGTCACGTGCGTATCTTCGATAAAGTTTTCGACGACCGACGTCACCCAGCTGATCCCTGCCGCAACCAGCGCCAGCGGTATCGCCCGACGTAAATTTCCGCGCGTCAGCGTACAGCTGATCCCGCAGATGACAAAAAACGCCACGATCACGACCATGCGCACGTTGTTGCGTATCTCCCAGTTCCAATACCAGCTTCCCACACGCTGCATTTTCGACAGAAAATCCGTACCGAGCACGGAATTGACTTCGGGCAGAACGCCCCACATACAATACATAAAATGATCGAAAACCATCAAAAGCACGCACAGCCCGCGCACAAAATCCAGCTCCCAAAAACGCAGCGAGCCCCTGCCCGCATAACGGCGAACCATTGCTTTGTATCCGGCGTTGCCCGGACGTTGTACGTTGATCCCGTTCAAATACATCTTTTCAAGTTTATCATGAATCTCGCCGACTGTCAACCGAAAGGCATGCCGAATCCTCTCCGCCGGCTCCCGTGCCGAAAATTTCACACAACAGCGCGTCCAGTTCTTTCAATGACTCGCAACCGAACAGCCTGTTCCGATACTGCGCGCATCCGCGCACGCCGTGAATGTAAAACGCCGTCATCTTCCGCATTTGCACGAGCGTGAATTTCTCACCGTAAACGGGAAGCATGTCCGCAATCTGGCCGCGGATCGCCGCCGCTTTGTCCCACTCCGCTCCGCCGCCCAAAATCTCGGCAAAAACATGCGGATCGTACATCGCCGCGCGCGCGACCATCACTCCGTCCGCGCCCGTTTCGTCAAGCATGCGCCGCGCGTCCTCCCGCGTGAAAATCCCCCCGTTCGCGATCACGGGGATCTTCACCGCCCTTTTCGCCGCCGCGATCTGCGCATAGTCGGGCTCGCCAGCATAATACATGTCGCGCGTCCTGCCGTGGACGGTGATGAGATCCGCCCCCGCTCCTTCGCACAGCTTGGCAAATTCCGCCGCAAACACTTTGCCCCGCTCCACTCCGATGCGAAATTTCACCGTTATCTTTTTTCCGCTCGCTTTGCAAGCGGAAACGATCTTCTCCGCCAACGGAAAATTCAAAAGCAATGCGCTCCCTTCTCCGTTTTTGAACACTTTCGGCACGGGACAGCCCATGTTCAGATCGACGATCGGAAAATCCCGCAAGAGCTCGCTCTCGCATGCCGCGCGCAAAACAGCAGGATCGCTCCCGAAAAGCTGCGCCGCCGTCTCTTCCTCCGATTTGTCTTTGTACAATAAAAGCTTGGTCGCCTCGTTGTCGTACAACAGACCCTTCGCGCTGACCATCTCCGTAAAACACAACCCCGCCCCGAACGAATAGCAAAGCTTTCGGAACGCAAAATCCGTGTACCCCGCCAATGGCGCGCAAAATACGTTGTTTTTCGCAACGATGCCCCCGATTTGCACCCGCTCGCCAAGTTTAACGCTCATCGTCTTTCGCCCGTCCGTAATACTCCCACAATTCGTCCGCGGAAAGATCCTGCATCTTTTTCCCGTCGCGCAGGATCAGCGCCTCCGTCGCACAGAAACGGCGGATAAATTTCTGAGTGCTCTCTTTCAGGCTCTCCTCGCAATCCGCTCCCGCAAGCCTTCCCACATTCACCGCCGAAAACAAAAGATCGCCCGCCTCTTCCGAAACGTGCGCCGCGTCCCCTTCCGCAACGGCGGCAAGAAGCTCGCCCAACTCTTCCTTCACTTTCTCCGCCGCCTCCGCCGCGTCCTTGAAATCGTAACCGTATTTTGCCGCACGTTTGGCTACTTTCTGCGCACGCATGGCGGCAGGAAGCACGTTGGGAACGTCGGAAACGGACTCCGATCCCGTCTTCTGCCCCTTTTCCGCCTGCTTGTTCCTGTCCCACACGGACAGCGCTCCCGCCGCGTCCGATACCTTGTCTTTCCCGAATATATGCGAATGACGGAATATCAGTTTCGAACATACCGCGCTCAGCACGTCGTTCGCGTCGAACGCGCCCCGCTCCTGCGCCAGCACCGCATGAAACGCGCCCTGCATCAGCACGTCGCCCGCTTCCTCCAAAATCTTCGAATCGTCTTGGCTGTCGATCGCGTCCACCTGCTCGTACGCCTCTTCGATCATGTTCTGACGAATGCTTTCATGCGTCTGCGCCCTGTCCCAGGGACAGCCGTCCGGCGCGCGCAAAAGCCGCAGGATCCGCACGAGATCGTCAAAATCAAACCGCGTGCGGCGGAGCAGCTCCGTATCCCCCACGACCACCGCACAGGACGTATCATAATCTTTCTGCCTGTCCGTTTCAAAAAGACTGATCTTTTTCGCCTTGTTTCCGCGCACGAACCACGCCTCCGTTTCATCCCCGAACAGCTCGCACAGGCGCAGTTTCACGTCCCCCGCGATCAGCTCGCAATCCACGTCGTACACCGCAAGAGGCAGACTCGGACGCACGTCCCCCAACGCATACGCCGAAAGCGCCGTGCGGTTCCTCGAAAATACTTTCGCCGCCGCAAACGCCGCATCCGCTTTGGATGCCCCCGCAAACACGCGGACGTCTTTCACTCGCCCGATCACGGCCTGCGCCGATACGTCGTCCGTCACGCTTCCGTCCACACAGTAAACGACGTCGCCCTCTTTCGACGCTTTCAGCACCGCCGCCGCAAGTTTTTTGTTGAGCGTGTCAAAATTACGGCTCGCTCCGTATATGTAGTCCAGCGTTTCCGCTTTCGGACAAAGCTCCTTCACCGCCTGCGCCACGGGCGTCTCGCCCGTGCGCAGGATCACCTTCGCCCCCGAAAGGAGGGCGCTCTTTGCGCCCTCGGACAAATCTTCGCGTTCACAACCCAACCCGACAACGGTTACCATGTTTTTTCCTCCGCGCAAATTGCATCTCTTCCGACGTAAACGCCCGCAACAGCACCGACAGCGCCAGATACACCGCCGCCGCCGCGCCCAGCCCCAGCAATATATGCACCCGCACCGCCGCCGCCGAAAGCACCGCCGCCACCGACGACATCATCAGAAATTTGCCGGCACAATAAAGAAACTGCAATCTGTTTTTTCTTTCTTTTATACTATATAACAAATTGACGAAAATCGCAACAAAATAACAGCCCAGAGACGCATATGCCGCCCCCAAAACGGCAATTTGCGGAAATCGCAGCAAAACCGCCTCCGCACCCAGCTTCACTGCCACCGCCGCCGCCATGGAAAACGCCGCGATCTTCGGCTTCCCCTTCCCCGTCAGGCACGCCGACAGCGTCTGCACCGCCGACAACAGCACCGCCGCCATCGAGAGCGCCCGCACGAGCCGCGCAAGAACTTCGCCCTCCGCCCCCGTCACGGACGGGAACAAAAACGAGGTCACCCCGCCCGAAAACGCAAACAAAAAGACCGCCGCAGGCATCGATATATACAGCGTACACTTCAACGCGAACAGAATGCGCTCTTCCGCCTCCCGCGCCATCCCCCGCCCGCTGAACGCGGATACGTTCGGAATGACCGCCGCCGCGATCCCGTAACAGACGGATACGGGAAAATTCACGAGCGTCGCCGCCGCACCCGAATACAGCCCGTACAGCGCCGTCGCATTCGCGCTGTACGCCCCGATCAGCCGCACGATCAGAATGCTGTCCGCAATGTT
>CALVMA010000105.1 GCA_944341655.1 uncultured Clostridia bacterium
AAAATCCTTACAAAAGAAAAAGTGATGGCGTACCTTACAAACGCGATTCTGAAAAAGCCGAAAACGCTCATCCATACGCTTATCCAAAAAATCATTGTCTACGAAGACAAAGTCGAGATCTTTTACAATTACACGGACGAAACAAATCCCGGGGACGACAGTCCTCGGGATCTTTCTTATTGGCTTGGTTCGGATAGTTCCGTTATACCGGGAAGTCCTGATTGTTCGGGTTCGGATAGTTCCGTCATACTGGGAAGTAGTACAACAAATCCGAACCAAAATGAAAAGAACTACCCGAAAGGTTCGGATAGTTCCGTTATGGTGGAGATAAACGGACTCGAACCGTCCACCTCTTGAATGCCATTCAAGCGCTCTACCAGATGAGCTATATCCCCGTATGAAATTGTCTTTTCGCCGTTTTCAGGGAAAACGGCGGCGCGCAAAACAACGCTTTGCGCGCCGCCGGCCTGCTTTTGCCTTACTCTTCCGGTTTGATCGCGCCGACAGGGCATCCGTCTTCGCAAGCGCCGCAATCGATGCAGACGTCCGGATCGATCTGATACTGCGTGTCGCCCTGCGAAATCGCATTCACGGGGCAAGTTTCTGCGCATGCGCCGCAGCTGATGCATTCTTCCGAAATTTTATGTGCCATTGTAATCTACCTCCAAAAAATTCTCGAACGTTTCCGTTTTTCTCATTATAACATAAGTTCGGCTTTTCGTAAAGCTATCCGCGCAAATTTTTTTCACTTTTTCAAAAACCGCGCCGCTCTTTCAGTCCATGAGATCTTTCAGAGCGGGGTCTTCTTTCTCGTCCTTCTCTTCGCGCTCCTCTTTCTTATTGTTTTTGAAGCGAATGCTGTCCAGCGGGAAATCCTTATAAACGAGGCTGCCGTCCTTTTCGATCTTGACGCGCACCGTCATTTTCAGCATATTTTCCGAAACGACCGTTCCGCGGCCGTCGGGCGTTCCGACTTCGGCGCCGACCTTGGGCATTTTCTTATACGCTTCGCTGTAATAGTCGTTTTCGTAACTTAAACAGCACATCAGCCTGCCGCAAAGCCCGCTGATCTTGCCCGGATTGAGGGACAGGCCCTGCACTTTTGCCATTTTGATCGAAACTTTGCGGAAGTCGGACATTGCCCCCGCACAGCAGCATTCTCTGCCGCAGGGCGCGATGCCGCCCAGCAAGCGCGTTTCGTCGCGGATCCCGACCTGGCGCAGCTCGATGCGGATCCGAAACGCCGCGGCGAGGTCTTTTACCAATTCGCGGAAATCCACGCGTCCGTCCGCGGCGAAATAAAAGATGACTTTGTTCCCGTCGAAGGCGAATTCGCAGTCGATGAGTTTCATGTCGAGGTTATGTTTTTCGATCTTTTCCTGCGCGATCTTCATAGCCTGCGGCCTGCGTTCGAGGTTTTTGCGTACCTGTTCGCGGTCTTTGTCGGTCGCGATGCGCAAA
The DNA here is from genome assembly GCA_944341655.1 of uncultured Clostridia bacterium. Lineage (GTDB taxonomy): Bacteria > Bacillota > Clostridia > Christensenellales > Borkfalkiaceae > Borkfalkia. The sequence continues at coordinate 1,462 of CALVMA010000105.1, forward strand.
ATGGGTTTCAGCGGCTGTACGACCTCCGAATCCTCTACTTCTTTGGGAGGGAAGGCGACCGTGGCGAACTCCGTGCTCTTGCTCGTCTCGACGACGACCTGCATTCCTTCCTCGTATTTTTCCTTTTCTTTGGGCGCGAAGTAATAGATCTTCCCGCCGTCCTTGAATTTGACTCCGATAACTTTCATCGTCCCTCCAAAATTCCGACGAACAACTCTTCCAGGCAAACGGAAACGTTGGCGTTGAACTTCAAATTTTTTTCTGCTGCCGTAATCTTATCCTGGGCGCGGACCAAACCCGCCGCGCTGAACGACGCCGCGATGCGGCGCAAAGCGACGGGATCCGCCGCCGAAAGGGGCGCCGCGCCGCCCGTTTTCAAAACCAGCGCGTCGCGGAGCAGCAGCCGCAGCGCGGAAAGAAACCTGACCGCCTCCGCCCTGTCCCTGAACGAGCGCGACGCCGCGGGGATCGCCGCGGGCGAGAGCGTTGCCAAAAATTGTGCGGCATCCGCGCCCGCGGACGCCTCCGCCAGTTCCTCGGCACGGCTTATCACTCCGCCCGACACCGCCGCGATCTCTTTCAGATCCGCTCTCTGCGGATATTTTTCGCGCAGGTATTCCAGCGTCTGCTCTTCCGTAAACCCCGAAAGATCCAGCCGTTTGGCGCGCGATTTCACCGTCGTCAGCACGGGAAATTCGCTCGTCGCGCCCAGCACGAAATGCACGTTTTCGGGCGGCTCTTCCAAAACTTTCAAAAGTTTGTTCTGCGCCGGCGCAAGCATATCCTGCACGTTGTCCAGCACAAACACCTTTTTGTCGCTTTCCACGGGCTTGATGTAGACGTCGTCCAGCATCGCGCGCACTTCCGCCACGCCCGCCTTTTCTCCCTCCGCGGGAAAGACGCGGCAGTCGCTGTACTTTTCCTCCGCGATCAAACGCCGCGCACGGGCGTCCGCCCCCATGATGAGCGCCGCCAGCTCTTTGAGCCACTCCCTGAGATATTTCGCGTCCGGACACACCAGAAGATATGCATGCGACAACCTTCCCGCCGCCGCGTCCCCCGCCACGATCCGATACGCCTTGCTCTTCTCGAAAAGCCGCATACGCACCCCTTTTTTCGGCCCTCTTTCAGCCGATCAATCCCTTTGCGCGCAGCAGCGCGCGGATCTTTTCCTGCGTTTCGAATTTTGTGCCCGAACAATCCACCGCGACCAGTTTCCCCGGATATTCTTCCAAAAGCTGCCGATAGGTTTCGTACACCTTCTGATGAAACGCCGCGCCCGCCTGCTCGATGCGGTCGTTTTCGTCGGCACCGTGCTTGCGCTCAAACGCCCGCACGGGCGGAAGGTCCAAAAACAGCGTGATATCCGGCATGCAGTTCTCTTCGGCATAACGGTTGATGTCCCGCAGAAATTTACGGCTCAGCCCCCTGCCGCCGCCCTGGTAGGCAAACGACGAAAAAATATAACGGTCGCACAGCACCGTTTCCCCGCGCGCCAGCGCGGGCAGAACCGTGTCCGCCAGATGCTGCACGCGCGCCGCCGCGTACAGCAGCGCCTCGCACTCGTCCGTCATCGCCGTGAATTTTCCGTCCAGAATGATCTTGCGGATCGCTTCCGAGATCTCTCCGCCGCCCGGTTCGCGCGTCACCGTGTGCGCGACGCCCCGCGCGGACAGATATTCGCTCAAAAGCCGCATCTGCGTCGACTTCCCGACCCCTTCGCATCCTTCAAAAGCAATAAAAACGCCCTTTCTTTCCATATCTGCCGTCCGTTTCCCCGCGGCGCGCAAAATTTGCGCAGCGCTGCCGCCTTTTTTCCTCCGCCGATCTATCCCGCGGCCGCATGTCTCTCCGCCGCCTTTCGCGGCGGTTATTTCCCGTACGCGCAAGCGTTATTCCCTGCCGCCGATCTTCGTGACGGCGATGGTTTTCTCTTTCAGTCCGAAGGTATGCGGCGCGCGTTCGAGCGCGAGCGCCGCCTGTGCGGTGACCTGTTCCCCCGCCACCACAATGGGGTAACAGGGCGGCGTTACGCCGGCATTGCGCGCGGCGATGCGGCCGACCGCTTCGGACAGCGGCACATATTCGTAAGCGAGGGTATGCGCCGTAAGATAGCTGAATTTTTTGATGCCTGCGGCATAGCGCGGAGCCGTTTCCCCGCCGCCGCGCAGAGCGCGCATGCGCCAGACCGCCGCGACGTTCCGTTCCAGCCTGTTCAGCGCGGAAAGGGGCGTGAGCGGCGAAAAATAAAAGAGCACGTACCTGCCGTCTTCCAGTTCGGGGAAGATGCCGCGGCGTTCCAGTTCTTCGGCCGCCGCCTGCACTCTGAGTCCCGCGCCGCCGAAATCCACTGCCAGAACGAGCGTGCGGCTCTCCTCGTAAAAGCGGATACCGCGCTTTTTCAGGCGCGTTTTCACAAACGCGAACTGGCGGCGCAAGGCGTCGATGCGTTCGGCGCCGCGCTCCGCCATGAATTTCACTCCGTATTCCACCGATGCCATGATCGGATAGGACGGGCTGGTCGTGCGGAACAGATTCAGCCCCTCCGCAAGATCGGGTTCCAGCGACGCGTCCCTGACGTTGAGGATCGAGCCCTGGGTGAGCGAGGGCAGCGTCTTATGGGCGCCGTCCACCCAAGCGTCGGCAAAATTGCCCGCATACGCGCCCTTTTCGTCCGCGTCGAAGCGCATATATGCGCCGTGCGCGCCGTCCGCAAGCAGAAGTTTGCGGTAGCGCGCGCACACCTTCCGCAGCGCCTGAAGATCGGCGACGTTTCCGTAATAATCGGGAGAGGTGATCAAAACGCCGCAAACGTTTGGTTCTTTTTTGAACGCCTCCTCGACGTCTGCCGCCGTAGGCGGGAGAAGAATGCCCTCTTTTTCGTTGTTTTTCAGAAGGTACGGCTCGACGCCCAGCACCGCGCAGGCGTTGTACACGCTCTTGTGCGCGTTGCGCGGCACGGCGAGCTTGCCGCCGCGCTGTTTCGCGGCATAGACCATCGCGTAGATCCCGACCGTCGAACCGTCCGTCAGGATATGGCTGCGCTCCGCGCCGAGTATGGCCGCGATGTACTGTTCCGCCTGCATGATGATCCCGTCGGGACTGTCGAGGTTGTCCGAAAAAGACAGCTCGGTTATGTCCAGCGCGGCATCGCGGAAGAGCGGGAACGACCGCCTGTCCGCCTTATGCCCGGGCATATGCAGCCGCAGCGGTCTGCGGCTCTTGTACGTCTTCAAAGCGCCGTATATATGCAGCTTCATATTCCCTCCTTTTCCGTCACGGAACGTCCGCCGCGCCCCTCCCGTCCCCTGTCCGGAGAACGGGACGCGCCCGCCCCGTCACGCCGCAAATTTTTCCGCCAGATACGTCAGGAACGTAAACGGCTCGTAGCGCATATCCTCCTCGCCGCTGCTCCCCGCTTCCAGAACGACCATGCACATATCATCGCCCGTCGCGCTCTCGCCCGACGTGTTCGCCACAAACTGCGCGATGTTGCCGATGTTGCTCAGATCGAACGCGAACGTCCACGAAACTTCCACGTTCTCGCCCGCTTCGTTCCGCCCGTTCAGCGTCACCGTCCGCAGTTCCACGGGATCGGCATCGCTGCCGTTGGTCACCCATTCCAGCACCGTCTTATAAGATTTGCGCAGCGCTTCCAGCCGCGCGTACTCATTTTCCAACGCCGCAAGGCGCTGCGTTTCGTTCTTGTAACGCTTGTCCCCTTTGATGCGCGCGCGGAAATTCTCTTCCGCCGTCTTTTTGTCCAGCGTGCCTACCGCAAAATCGGGCTCGCCCGCTTCGTTTTTGAAAAACCTGCCCAGATAATTCGCGCATTGCGTGAAATAGTTCTGCTGCTTGTTCATGCCGGTCGCGTCCGTGTACCCGTCCGCCCCCAGCCATACGGAGTTCGACGAGTAGGACATCAGAAAATCGGAAAGCCCCGTATACGCCGTGACGTTCCCGTTTTCGTCCGTTTCGGGCGCGGAATCGGCGGCAAACATGATATCTCCCTGCCCCGCCGCAAAATGCGCCGACAAAATGGTGTCCGCATACGAATCGTCGTTGACCGTGTACGTGGAAAAATCCAGAACATCCGGGGACAGCGCCTGCTTTTGATGCAGAACGTCCAGATCGTCTACCGCATCCGCATTGAGTCGGACGCCCATATAGGAATAGATTTCAAATTTCTGGCCGCCGGTAGCGCGGGTCGCCAGCATGGTGTACAGCAGCGCCCACAACAGCACCGCGGCAAGACAGATCCCGATGATCTTGATCCAGTCGTAGGAGAGCAGAAGCCCCAGCCTGCTCTTGGTGATTTTCGCGTCCATATCGTATAGTTTGTTCCTTTTCCGAAGAATTTTTCCTTACTTGATGTCCCGCACTTCTACCTGGTAATCGAAGCCGTTGGGCGCATGCACCGTCACTTTGTCGCCCACGCGCGCGCCTTTGAGCGCTTCGCCGAACGGGGAGTCGATGGACACGATGTTCTTGTCGGGATCCGCTTCCGTGCTGCCCATGATCGTGTACGTCGCCAGCTCTTCCAGATCGTAATCATAGACAGTCACGGTGTTTCCGAAATGAACTTTGGAATTGTCCGTGCTCTCTTCCATGATCTTCGCGTTCTTGATCTTGTTTTCCAGCTCGCGGATCTCGCTCTCGTTGAGCGCTTCCTCGTTTTTCGCCGCGTCGTATTCCGCATTCTCGCTCAGATCGCCGAACCCGCGCGCCACTTTGATGCGCTCGGTGATCTCCTTCTTCTTCTCCGTCTGAAGATATTTCAGACGCGCGGACGCCTCCTCGAAACCCTTTTGCGTCATGATAAATTCTTCTGCCATTTTCAACACCTCTTGAATTGAATATATAAAAAATATACGGCGGTTCCGCCGTTGTTCACTGCGTGAAAAGAATGATCCCGCCTTTGCGGAATCACTGCCTCACACCGGCTCTTATTATACAGTATGCGCGCGCGATTGTCAAGTTATATTCGCCCCGCAACGGGGCACAAAAGGGCGCTTCACCGGTCCCTCGCTCCAAAAAACGGCGCATGGCTTCGCGCGCAATGCGGGCGTGCGCGCCGAGAAATACGCGGCGCGC
>CALVMA010000106.1 GCA_944341655.1 uncultured Clostridia bacterium
GTCTTGAAAAAAGACATTGACGCAGGTATTTCGAAAGTGCTTTCGGACGGGCATTATATCGGCGGTGAGGAAGTTAAACAGCTTTCGGAAGAGCTTGCGGCATACACGGGCGCAAAGTATTGCCTGACCTGCGCCAACGGGACGGACGCGCTGACGATCGCGCTGCGTTGTCTGGGCGTGGGCAAGGGGGATGCGGTCTTTGTCCCGTCGTTTACTTTTTTTGCGAGTGCGGAAACGCCCGCACAAGAAGGGGCAAGCTGCGTCTTTGTGGACGTAGACGAGCGCACATTCAACATGGACGCACAAAAGCTGGAATCGGCGGTCGAAAAAGTCCTGAAAGAGGGAAAACTTTGTCCGAAATGTATCGTCGCGGTGGATCTGTTCGGCCAGCCTGCCGACTATCCCGCGATCCGCAAAGTGGCGGATAAATACGGGCTTTGGATCGTGGAGGACGGCGCGCAGGGGTTCGGCGGCAGTATAGGCGGAAAAAAAGCCTGTTCGTTCGGCGATATTTCCACGACTTCCTTTTTCCCCGCAAAGCCGCTCGGCTGGTACGGCGACGGCGGCGCGATCTTCACGGACAACGAGGAGTATTACAGGCTGATGTGTTCGCTTGCCGTGCACGGCAAGGGCAGTTTCAAGTACGACAACGTGCGTTTGGGCTACAATTCGAGGTTGGACACGCTGCAGGCGGCGATCCTGCTCCCGAAGCTGCACGCGTTTGAAAAATACGAACGCAAAGACAGAAACGCGGTCGCAAACAGATATACGGATGCTTTGGGCGAGAAGTTTAAAACGCCCGTTGTTCCCGAAGGATATGAAAGCAGCTGGGCGCAATACACGCTGATTCTGGACAGTAGGGAAGAGCGGGAGAGTATTCAGGCAAAGCTCAAAGAAGCGGGGATTCCCACGATGGTCTATTACCCCGTACCCATGCACAAACAGACGGCATTTAAAGACTGCGGAGCGGATGCGGAAACGCTGCGTGTTTCGGAATATCTTTGCGAACGGGTCATGAGCATACCGATGCATCCGTATCTGGATGAAAAGACGCAGGATACGATCATAAACGCGCTGCTTTCGTGCCGCACGAAGGAGTGAAATGGATAAAAATTATTTTGTACATGAATCGAGTTATGTGGACGAGCCGTGCTCGGTCGGGGAAGGCACAAAGATCTGGCATTTTTCGCATATCATGAAAGATTGCACGATCGGGCGAAACTGCAACATCGGACAGAACGTGGTCATTTCTCCCGGAGTCGTGCTCGGAAACAACGTGAAAATACAGAACAACGTTTCCGTTTATACGGGCGTAGAATGTGAGGACGACGTGTTTTTGGGGCCGAGCTGTGTATTTACTAATGTGATCAATCCGCGCAGTCATGTGTCGCGCAAAGACGAATACAGGCGGACGCTTCTTAAAAAAGGGTGCAGCATCGGAGCGAACAGTACGATCGTGTGCGGGCATACGATCGGAAAATATGCGCTGGTGGGTGCGGGATCGGTCGTCACGAAAGATGTGCCCGATTACGCGCTGGTTATGGGAAATCCGGCGCGCGTGAAAGGATATGTGTGCAACTGCGGCGAAAAACTTGCGTTTGAAGGAAACGCGGCAATCTGCAAATGCGGCAGAAAATATAAAATTTCGGAAGGAACGGTTGAGGAGATAAAATCATGAACATAAAAGAAGAATTGTTAAAAAAGATCGCGGACAAGACGATCGTGGTAGGCGTATGCGGTTTGGGATATGTGGGCCTGCCGCTTGCGGTCGAAAAGGCAAAAGCCGGCTTTAAAACTATGGGTTTTGATGTGCAGGAAGCTAAAGTGAATATGGTCAATGGCGGGAAAAATTACATCGGCGACGTTGTGGACAGCGATCTGGAAACGCTGGTAAAAAAGGGTATGCTGCGCGCGACAACGGATTTTGATTTTGTCAAAGAGGTGGATTTTATCGCGATCTGCGTGCCCACGCCGCTGGATGCGCACCAGCAGCCGCACATCAGCTATGTGCGCGACAGCGCGATCGCCATTTCCAAGCACCTGAAAAAGGGCACGATGGTCGTGCTCGAATCCACGACTTATCCCGGCACGACGGAAGAGCTCTTAAAGCCTATTCTGGAAGAGGGGAGCGGGCTCAAATGCGGCGAAGATTTCTACCTCGGGTTCAGTCCCGAACGCGTGGATCCGGGCAATCTGATCTATAAGACAAAGAATACGCCGAAAGTAGTGGGTGCGATCGGTGACGACGCGCGCGAGGTGATCGCCACGATGTACCGCGCCGTATTGCAGAGTGATATCCACGAGGTTTCTTCTCCCGCCGTTGCGGAAATGGAAAAGATCCTCGAAAACACGTACCGCAACATCAATATCGGGCTTGTCAACGAGCTGGCACAGCTCTGCCATAAAATGAATATCAGCATCTGGGAAGTTATCGACGCGGCAAAATCAAAACCGTACGGTTTCCAGGCGTTCTATCCGGGCCCCGGTCTGGGCGGACACTGCATCCCGCTCGATCCCTATTATCTTTCCTGGAAAGCGCGCGAATACGGGTTCCATACGTCCATGATCGAGTCGTCCATGATGATCAACGACAAGATGCCCGAATACACGGTGGAGCGCACGAGCGACATACTGAACCGCTTTGAAAAGTCGCTCAAAGGCGCAAAAGTGTTGCAGCTTGGGGTTGCTTACAAGCAGGACATCGACGATTACAGGGAAAGCCCTGCACTCGTCGTGGGAGATCTTCTGCGCAAGGAAGGCTGCCTTGTCGATTACTACGATCCCTATGTGCGCGAATACAAGTACAAAGGGCAGAAATATCAGAGCATGGAAAAAATCAGTCCCGACATCGTGAAAAAATACGATATCGTCATCGTAACGGCGGGACATACGACCATTGATTACGATATGGTGGCGGAGAATGCCGTGGCGGTGTTCGATACGAAAAATGCCATGAAGAACGTCAAAAACAGGACGAAGATCGAGCTTCTCTGATTTTTAAGGCCAAGATCTGCGGCAGGCCGACAACGCCTGCCGCAGGGAAATGATCAGACGAATACGCGGGGGGA
>CALVMA010000107.1 GCA_944341655.1 uncultured Clostridia bacterium
GCCTTTGAAAAAAAAGCGGCGGCCGTCATTCAGCGCGAATGTTCCGGCATAATCCGTTACGCCACCGCCTGCCAAAACACCTTCCTCCCCGCATTTTCGGCGCCTGATTTTCATGCGCTCCTGGAAAACATTAAAACGGGGAAAAATACGGAACAGTCATTAAAGCAGGTCGGCGAAACCATCAGACAGCAGCTTTCCCAACCGCAGCCCGACTTTTTCGCATTGGCTTACAAAGCGCTTTCTCAAAATAAAACGGAGCTGACGCAATTTGAAAAAGATTTTGCGCAGACCGTCGCCGAGGCGGCGGAAAAATCCTATTTGACGCATACACAAAAGAAATTGAACTTTATCGCCGAATTGGAACGCGCGCAAGAACAAATCCAAAAGCCCTGGCTAAAAAAGGAAATATACGCACTTGTCCGTTCTCTGTGCCGCGGCTGCGAAGAATGTATTGACCCGATCATGATTTCCAAAAACAGCACCGAAACAACTTTTTCCGGCTGTGTCCGCACTTGCTTTGAAAAATACTTTTACGCGGAAAAGAAAAACAAATCGGAACAATTAAAATTCGACAAACGCACAGCCCGCCGCAACAAACTGATCGAGCGTGGAAAAAATCCCGAATGGAAAGTCCCCCCCGCTGCTTTGACGGATACCGGTTTGCTGAAAAAGAGAATGAACGAAGCGATCTCCTCTCTTCTTCAATTCTATAAAGCGCAAGGACAAGTCGCTTTTGACAAACAGCTCTGTGCATCGCAGATCCTTTCCCATCTTCAGCAGAAAGCTTCGCAGACCACCGCTTACGTGACTAAAAATGCCGCAAAAAGAAAGGCGATCCGTCTTCTCAACGAAGTGGGTATTCCCGACCCCGAAAAAAGATTCACGCAATATCCTTTTCAGCTTTCAGGAGGCCAACGCCAAAGGATCGTCATTGCGATTGCACTTTCGGCCGACCCGGATATTTTGATCTGCGACGAACCCACTACCGCACTTGATGTTACGATCCAAGCACAAATTTTGGAGCTCATCAATAAAATCAAGCGCGAGCGCAACCTGTCCGTTATTTTCATAACGCACGATTTGGGCGTCGTTGCCAACATTGCCGACCGGATTGCCGTCATGTATGCGGGCAAAATCGTGGAAGTAGGCAAAAGCGAAGAGATCTTTTATTCCCCGGCGCATCCGTACACCTGGGCGCTCTTGTCCTCCGTTCCCGATTTGGAAAGCAGCGGCAAACTCGAAGCAATCCCAGGTACGCCTCCGAACATGCTCTACCCGCCGCACGGCGACGCTTTCGCCGAACGCAATCGGTATGCGCTCGACATCGATTTTAAATTGCAGCCGCCGATGTTTAAAATCAGCGATACTCATTTCGCCGCGACATGGCTGCAGCACCACCTTGCGCCCAAAGTTGAAATGCCTCACACAATTAAGGACAGAATTCGCCGCATGAAGGAGGAAGCCGGAAATGAACGATGAAATTCTTCTGGACGTAAAAAATTTATGCCAATATTTTAAATCCGGTTCATCTGAATTAAAAGCAGTCGACGATGTGAGCTTTTCCGTGCGTAAAGGCGAAGTGTTCGGCTTGGTCGGCGAAAGCGGATGCGGTAAAACGACAACCGGGCGATCGATCATTCGCTTATATAACATTACATCGGGAAACATTTATTTCAAGGGCACAAGAATCGCGGCCGGCGTACGCGCTTTGGAAGAAGAATATTTCAATAAAAAACATTCTTGCGACGAGAAAGTCCGCGCTTTGCGCAAAGCGGGCGATGCGGCGGGAGCGGAAGCCGTCATCGCGGATACCGCTTGCGAGCTTAAACGGTTGCGCCATGAAATCGAAGCCGCAAAGTTTGACGACAAACATTGCAATAAAAAATACGCCGAAGAAGAAATGCGGCGCGTGCGCGAGCAATACGAACAGCGCTTGTCCGACTGTCCCCAAGACAGACGCGTACAGCTGGAAAAGGAATACAAGGAAGCTTTGCGCATAGCGTCGAAAGAACGGATCACCAACAAAATTCAAATGATTTTTCAAGATCCGATCGCTTCTTTAAATCCGCGCATGACCGTGCGCGACATCATCGCCGAGGGACTGATCATCAAAGGGATCCGCGACAAAAAATATATCGATGAACAGGTATATAAAATGTTGGATCTTGTAGGTCTGTCCCCCGAACACAGCGGCAGATATCCTCATGAATTTTCGGGCGGCCAGCGCCAACGCATCGGCATTGCCCGCGCCATTATCATGCAGCCCGAACTGATCATTGCGGACGAACCGATCAGCGCACTGGACGTTTCCATCCAGGCGCAAATTATCAATCTGATCAATGACCTGCGAAAAGAATTGGGACTGACGGTATTGTTTATTGCACATGACCTTTCCGTCGTAAAATATTTTTCGGATCGGATTGCAGTCATGTATTTCGGCAAAATCGTCGAGCTGGCCGATTCGGATGAGCTTTTTCGCCATCCGCTGCATCCGTACACCCGCTCCCTGCTTTCCGCCATTCCCTTACCGGATCCTGTCTATGAAAAAAAGCGCAAAAGGATCTCCTACAATCCTCTTCTCGCACATGATTATTCGACCGATACCCCGAATCTGCGGGAAATCAGCGACGGCCACTTTGTCCTTTGCAACGACGCCGAATTTAATGTGTATCTCAAAGAGATCCGGGAGCATCCATGAAAAAAATTTTGCGTTTTCTGATCGCACTGCTGATCGGTATCGCCGTTTGTCTGACGATCCTGTTCGTAAAAGATATCTTTTCAGCACAGACGCCGCAAGAAATATATAAAATCCTCAGCGATGCGTTTGCCGTTCCCGGAATCCTTTTGCTCCTCGGCGGAGTTTTTGTATGGATTGTAAGACAAGGCACTTTTTCCGGAATGGGTTACGCTTTTCGGCAAATTTGGAATGCCCTGCATTCACAAAAATATCGGGATGAACATAAGGAAACTTTTTCCGAATACCGTGAACGTAAATCAGGCGGCGAAAAACCTTCTTTTTTGTACCTGATCATCATCGGGTCGGCCTTCCTTTTGCCCGGAATTATTTTTTCAATACTATTTATACTGATTTAATTTAAGGAACTTTATGGATAAAGAACTCAGCAAAAAATTTTTTGATATACTGCATGAAGAACTTGTTCCCGCCCTCGGCTGTACGGAACCTATCGCGATTGCTCTCGCAAGCGCAAAAGCCCGCGACGTCTTAGGAAAAATCCCCGAACATATCGTAGCAAAATGCAGCGGAAACCTCATCAAAAACGTAAAGTGCGTTATTGTACCCAACACCGAAAACCTCATCGGCATAGAAGCAAGCGCGATCGTCGGCGCCGTCGGCGGCGACTTTTCCAAAGGCATGAAAGTCCTCAGCAGCGTTACGCATTCACAACTGGAACTTGCCAAAAAACTATTTGCAGACAAAATCTGCACCGTCGAGCTTTTGGACACTCCTTTGAACCTGCATCTTATCATTTGCGCCGAAGCGGGCAAAGATAAAGTTGAAGTCGAAATACGTAACCTGCATGACAACATTACCCGCATCACGAAAAACGGCAAAATCATCTACGACGCAAAAGAAAACGACGGCTTGTATTACGGCGTGCTTACCGATCGAAATATTTTATCCTTTGATCGCATTTATGATTTTGCGATCAACACCCCCGTCGAACAATTAAAAGAGGTTTTCTCGGAACAGATCCAAGACAACATGCGGATCGCCGAAGAAGGTTTGACCGGTAAATACGGCGTCGGGATCGGCACAAGTTTATTGGCTAACGACAACTCGATCGCCGCAAAAATCAAAGGATATGCGGCGGCGGCAAGCGAAGCGCGCATGAGCGGCTGCATCATGCCCGTAATAACCAACTCGGGCAGCGGAAATCAGGGAATCGCCGCATCGATCCCGGTTATCGTATATGCCCGCGAAAAAGGAATTGGCGAGGAACTCCTCTATCGTGCGCTTGCGCTTTCCAACCTTTTAACAATTTACCAAAAGACATTCATCGGCAGGCTCTCCGCCTTCTGCGGCGCGGTCAGCGCGGCGGCGGCAAGCGGCGGAGCGATCACCTTCCTCTCCGGAGGAAGTTTAGAACAGATCAAAATGACACTTATCAACGCTCTCGCAAACGTGAGCGGCATCGTATGCGACGGCGCAAAAGCCTCCTGCGGCGCAAAAATTTCCGCAGGACTGGATGCCGCCATTACTGGCCACTACCTCGCTATGGACGGAAAATTCTATCAGCCCCATACGGGAATTCTGCAATCGGACATTGATGAAACCATCACTGCCGTCGGCCGCATGGCCATGGAAGGAATGCGCGATACCGATAAAGTGATTCTGAAAATCATGCTCGGCGAATAATTTTTTATCTTTTTAAAATGAAACAGGAAACAGGTAAAATTCTTTTGCGGGAAAGCATCCGTTTTACGGCAATGCTCATCGGCTGCGCGTTATATGCCCTCGGCGTGGATTGCTTTCTTATCCATAACCAAATCATCGGCGGCGGCGTTTCAGGCTTGGCATCCCTTTTCTATATCCTGTCCGACCACCGCGTCAGCATCGGGCTGATGACCGTTGTTATTAACATTCCTATTCTGCTGCTCGGCCTTAAACAGCTCGGATGGAAATTTATGGCCCGCTGTTTGATTACCATAGCCGTTCTCGCTTTTTTCAACGAGCTGTTTATCCGCTTGCCCTCTCTGACCGACAACCGTATTCTCGCCGCCGTGTACGGCGGCATTCTGCAAGGGATCGGCATAGGGATCTTTGTCAAATTCAAAGTCTCCAGCGGCGGCACGGAATTGCTCGGTCGGGAGATCCGCCATTGGTTTAAGTTTTTCAGCATACCCGTTTGGACTGCAATTTTTGATGCGGTGATCATCATTTCCGGGTCCATTGCCTTGCATGATTCGGAAAATATTTTTTATGCTCTCATTTTGATTTTTGTCAGTGCAAAAACAAGCGACATTCTCATCATGGGCATAAACCGCTCCAAATTATGCTACATCATAACTGATTTCGGAAAAGATATTTCGGAGTATCTGTTAAAACACAGCCCGCGAGGCATAACTTTGATCGAAGGTACCGGCATGTACACCGGTCAGAAAAAAAATATCCTTTTGACTTGTGTCAAACCGCAGCAGATCGATCAGCTGAAAGCCGTGGTAAAACAAATCGATGAACACGCATTCGTTATCGTCAGCGACGCAAACGAAGTCATCGGAAAAGGTTTTCAGGACATACAGGACAAATATTAAACCTTTTCAAGGTCTGCCGCATTTATGGCGGCAGACCTTGAAAAAGCAAGGAATACTTTTTCTGTTTGGTTCAATCGTTTTTATTCAGTTGTGATTTTGGGAATTATCCCGCTTTTGTTGCAAGTCAATGATACGGTCGAACAACGTACCGAGAAAAGAACGCCGTTCGCTTTCGGGCATTGCTTGCAAACTTGGCTTGCCGTGTGTCTGAATGGTCAAGTCCGTTTTCAGCATAGTGCACCCCCTTTGTGAAGATTGAAGAATAGAAAAAAGCGCAATACGGCTCTTAAAA